>JBDLHZ010000109.1:0-7851 GCA_039715135.1 Verrucomicrobiota bacterium | reverse complement strand
TTCGGTATTCCACTGCTGGTAGACAAGCCGTCCCGGAACAACCGGGTGGGTATCGCGATACTGGTCGTAGCGGGAAACCACAAAGCCCTTGTCCGCCAGCCGGGCAACCACCTGTTCCATCCCCTTTGCATGGCCATGCATCCCCAGCATTTCGTAATAATACGGATCAAGGTTCAGGATGGCGCGGTCGATGCCGTCGGCAACCATGTCCTCCGCAATATCCAGAAACGATTCGGGGCCCTTTGCGGAATAGAGCCAGAAAACCGGTGCGCCGACAATGCGTTCGTTGAGGGGCTGTTCCGCCACCTTTTCCTTGAAGGTTTTGAAGCGTCCCTCTTCCTTCAGATGTTTACGGTACTGCTTGGCCAATGCGCTGTACGATCCCTTTTCCACAAAGCAGTGGATCAGTTCATATTCCTTTTCCAGTTTGTTCTGGTCGGCCCACCAGTAGTAGAAGGGGACGCGGTAGGATTCGTTGCCAACATTTATGAAGTGGGATCGGTAGTATGCCGTCCACGGCGGCTCCACAATGCTCAGGAAGCCCGCGCCGCCATCCGGGCGGCGGTCGACCATGCCCGTTGTTGCGGAGGTTGTTCCATTGATATCAAAGAATGGGCCGTCGTAGATCCAAAGTTCGTTCACCGCTTGCGGGTGTTGAACCGCGGAGGGAACCAGCATGCCGGAATCGTTCGGGTAGATGGTCCAAGACTCCTTTGCATCCAGCACGAAGGCGCACGGCCAGACCAGATCCTGAAGGGGCGCGGGGAACGGTTCGGGCAGGATCCGCTGCCGCACGCCGTCTTCCGTCAGCGACAGCTCCACGCGGGCGGGAACCTGTATCGCGCCGGCGCGGCTCATGGCGCACAGCGTGGTTCCGAACGAAAGCATGCCGTTTTCCTGTTTCGGGTTGCGGATTTCCGGATCAAATAATTTTAACCCATCCGGCAGTGCTTCTTTCCCATTCAGCGCAATCTGGGCAAAGGACCACAGCCTGTCCGGCTCGTTCCCGACCGGCCAGCGATCCGAGTATCCTCCCGAAGCCCGCTTTACATTGAGGGCCACCGCAACAAACCGCTGTGTTTCGTTCCAGTGGTTCAATGAGACGAAGTTTTCCATCGGCAAAACCGCTTGGAACAGCTGTCCGTCGGGCGTTTGCTTCCCATGCAGAACCGATTCCCTTTTCGTTTCGTAATACCGTTCCGGAACAAGTTCCATCCCGTTTTCTTCATCGATCGCTTTTAGCAGTATTTGCGAATCCCCGATCCATACCTCCAGCGCATCTCCCTCGTTCCTCCCGCTTGAAAGCTCTGCCTGCAGGTATAGTTCCCGGTGTTCCGGTGACCAGCCCAATGCAAAGCGGTTTCCGTTTGCGGTTTCGATTTCTGCCGAACCCTTCCATCCCGTAGTTCGCCCCTTCATCGATGGACGTTGTGCGAATGCCTGCGCGTTGAAAACCTGCGGTGAAGGAATGGAAACCTGCTTCCAGCTCATCCGGTTGCGTTGGTCGACCACCTCGATCCGTTGCGAGCTCCCATCCAGTGAAACGGAAAACAGGTTGTTTGTCAGAACCGGTGTTTCCGCCGAGGCGATACCCGCCATGCCGGCGGCCAAGACGAGGAATAGGGTCACTTGCAAAACCTTGTCCAAAGCCGCAACGGTGTAGCGCGTGCTTCCATTCTGATGGAGCACGCCTCGTTTGGGCGAAAGGTGTTGCGCGAAAAGCGCGCTCCCGCAGACGGGAAGCACGCACCACACCGGTGAGAGGTTTTGCAAAAAGCTCAACAGTTTACGCATTTTTTGTTTCCTCACGGATTTCCCCCCAATTTACATACGAAGCCTGCGCACCCGGCCGCCCAACCGAGATTGAAGCCGCCGTTACGGCGTGGCGCAACGCGTCCTCCAGTACCATTCCCCGGCTCAGGGCGGCGGCGAATACCCCGCAGAAACAGTCGCCGGCCCCGACCGTATCCACCACCGGGAAATCAGGTGCCGGAACAGCGGTTTTTCCGTCGGCGTTGATGCAGCAGACCCCGTCGGCGCCAAGCGTCACGACAAGGTTTTTCACACCCAGTTCCAGTACGGCCGAGGCTTGCTCCTCCAGCGTTCCGCTTCCGGCGGCAAGTTCCAGTTCGTGCTGGTTGGGAACCAGATAGTCGACATTCTGAAAAATGTCTTTTGGAATTTGCGAGGCGGGGGCGGGGTTGAGGATCGTGCGGCATCCGGCGGCTTTCGCCCTGCGCAAGCCCAGCCAAACAGCTTTGTGCGGAACTTCGAGCTGGAACACGGCAATCCCGAACTCCGAAAAATCGATGCATTCGATATCCGTCAAGGAAACCGAGTCGTTTGCGCCGGGAGCCACAACAATCTGGTTTTGCCCCTTGCGATCCACGGCAATCATGGCGGTGCCGGAGGGAATGCCTTCGACCCGTTTCAGGTAGCGCAGATCCAACCCGTCCTTTTCGAAGCCCCGAACCGCCTCAACGCCGAAGCCATCCGTTCCGACGGCTCCGGCAAATGCAACCGGCACTCCGGCGCGGGCGGCGGCCACGGCCTGGTTCGCCCCTTTGCCTCCGGCAAACTTTTGCAGGCTTTCGCCCATGACCGTCTCGCCTTCGCCCGGCAGGCGGTCAACCAGCGCAACCAGATCCGTGTTTGAACTTCCAACAACAATGATCGGTTCCATGTGCGTTCCTTATTTTAGGGTGGGTAGCCATTTGCCGTGGGCGATGATCATGTCGTCTACCAGCGCCTTGATTTTATCAATCGGCAGTTCGGCGGTGAGCCTCGGCTCCAGCAGGGCGGCGTGGTAGAGCTTTTCAAGGCTGCGCTCAAGGATGGCGTCGATCATCAGCAAATGCACATTGATGTGCGTGCGGTTCAACGCGGCGAGCTGTTCTGGAAGCGCTCCGACATGGCATCCTTGGATTCCGTTGCGGTCAACCAGACAAGGGATCTCCACAATGGCACTGTCCGGCAGGTTGCTGATCAGTCCGTTGTTGACAATATTTCCATGGATGCGGGTGGGCACATCCGTTTCCATGGCCTCCATGATGTAGCTGGCAAATTCGATGCTGCGCCGGTGGGATAGTTTCTTGTTATGAACCAGCTTGTCGCGCTGCTTTTCCCAGTCGGCAATCTGTTGTTCGCAGACCCCGAGATAATGGTCCAATGGGATGTTGAATTCATCGACCAGCTCCGGGAAGCGGCTTTTGATCCAGTAGGGGTAGTATTCCGCGCTGTGCACGGGAGATTCGGTGATGTAGCAGCCAAAGTGCCGCATCATTTCGAAGCGAACCATGTCATAGTTTTTCTTTGCGCCATTTTTGCGCGAGTCGCGCATGATTTTCGCCGCGCGTTTCTTGACCTCCGGATAAATGTCCTTCTTTCCGTCATGGAGATCGAGAAGCCAAGCCATGTGGTTGATGCCGGCAATTTTGTAGCGCGGCTTTTCCGCTTTCATGCCGAGGTTTTCCAGCAGTTCGGGAACACAGTACTGCACCGAATGGCAGAGGCCGACCGTCTTGATCGACGTACCCTTCAGCAGAACGCCGGTGAGCATGGCCATGGGGTTGGCATAATTCAGGAACCATGCATCCGGGCAGACCTGTTCCATCTCCCGGGCAAAATCAAGCATGACGGGGGCGGTTCGCAAGGCGCGGAAAATGCCGCCGATGCCGATGGTGTCGGCGACGGTCTGCCTAATGCCATGTTTTTTCGGGATCTCAAAATCGGTGACGGTGCAGGGTTTGTATCCGCCAACATTGATGGCGTTTACCACATAGTCCGCTCCGCGCAAAGCAGCCTTGCGCGCCCGTACGCCCAGATGCGCGGTGATTGTCGCGCGCCCCTTGTTGATGTTGGCATTAAGCGCACCGAGCATCATGCGCGACTCTTCGAGCCGCTTTGCATCAATGTCATAAAGGGCGATATGCGCATCGCACAGTGCCTTCGAACGCATCGCATCGCCCAGCACGTTTTTCGCGAAGATCGTGCTACCCGCTCCCATGAAAGTAATTTTTGCCATGTTTTCCCTGTTGTCTTAATTCCTGCAAACCCACCGCTCCAAGCGGCGTACCACTTCGTCCTGCTCTTCCTTCGCCGCGGGAACCCATATCATGATTCCAGTGGCATCAAGCTCCTTCATTACCAGTTCCAGCTCGTCCAGCTCGATGTCCAGAATAACGGATTTTCCGGCTTTTTGAATCTTTTGGATCAACGGAATCCACTGGGCAATCGGCTTGTCGTCTCCCAGTCCCTGAACCCACTGGATGGCATTGATTTCCGGAACATCAAGAATCGGGTCGATATGGCGGGCCACTCCCTTTCCATCCAGATGGAAGATGTTGTGTTCGGCGTACTGGACTTCCTTCAGCAGAATGGGCAGGCAGAAATGCTCGAAGTGTTCCGGTGAAATCATGGAGCTAAAGTCGCAGCTTGGAATATGCACCCGTTCAAACGACGGAATGCCCATCCAGGTTATGGACGGATGGCCGGCGGCCTTCATCATCCGGCCGAAATGGTTGAAGACCCATTCAAAATCCCGGATGGTTAGCGGCAGGATATTTTCGACCTCTTCGGGATTGAGAACGAGATCCATGCAGAGTTCCTGCGGATCGCGCCAGGCCGCGAGGCAATCCACACCGGGGTGCAGGTCGGTGTATCCCACCCAGTAGCGCCCCTCGCAGCGCTCTATGGCGAGAGCAGTCATCTCCTCGATTTTCCGGAAATAATCGTTGCTTGAATCTAGCTTGAATTCCGGAAGGTTCTCCCACTCCTTTATCAGGGGGATGGCCCATGCCGTAATCTCGCCGTATTCCAGTTCCGCCCCGTAGAAAGCGGAGTAGATTTCCGGTCCAAGGTTCGGCATGAACATCGGGAAGGTTTCCGCCTTGAACTGGATGCCCTCCAATTGCCGGATGAAGTGATCGACTTGATGTTCGGCATCAAACCAGCGTTCCTTTACGGAACTCCATTGCGAATCCGGTTTCCCGGCATTTGCGAACTCCGCATTGTGTTGGTGGAAGCGGACGGGTGGGCGGTCGATTATCTCCTGGTTGTACCAGGCATAGATCCGTTCCATGGACTGCTGGAAATCGGTTTTGGTCTCTAGGGCGACAAGATTGTCCAGCATGTTCAAGTACCCACCGCCACAGGGATACGGACCGGTTCCCCGCTGGCAAGCCGTCTGGAAAGCAGTTCCTTGAATCCATCTTCATTGCGCCAGCCTATTGCGCACTCCACTGGAGCGCCTTGGGGGGACTGCCGCATGAAACCTTCGTTATCGATCAAAATATTCATTTGCACCATCTCCAGCAGATCCGTTGCAAAACAGAGATAGGCGGCAACGGCATCAAAAAGGATCGGGCTGGTTTCGGGCCATCTTCTCTTGATGTCCATGTTGTCCAACCAGCAGTCCACGCTATTCATCAGGGTTTGGGTAAGGGGGTTGTCCGAAACCTGTATCCGGCGTAGGCCATCCCCGCTCAAGCGCAATGCCCCGCAACTGTCCAGCGGGGTGATGCGCATGGATTTCCACGGGGCGGAATAGACCTTTTGGGCGGCGGCAATGTCGCCGCGGACATTCCATTCCGCGATTTGCCCTTCGCGACCGTCCTCGTGCTTTTCCAGGCTGCCGCTCATGGCCACCAACCGGCAGCGTTCTGCAAGGGCCGGTTCAAGCTCCAGCGCCTCCGCGATGTTGGTCATGGGGCCGATGCTTAGGATGGTCGGTTCATCAAGTTCCATGGCCGCGCGAACCATTCGCTCAACTCCGTTTTGGGGAAAAGGGCCTGGATAGGTTTGCCACCTAAAGTCTTCGACCCACTCCTCGAGGGTTTTTCCATGATCGGGCGTAGGCCGACCCATCCCGACCGGGATATCCGTGCGCTCGGCCGTCTGAAGCATTTTGGCAATCACCCGCGCCCGGTATTCCGTGTCGCCCGTTGCGGCCATGATGTATTTCAAATCGACTTCCGGGCTCTCTAGCAAGAAAGCCAGGGCCCAGGAATCGTCTATGTCGTTCCCGATATCCGTGTCCAATATCAGTTGAACCCTGTCGTTTGGTTTCCACATGGCCGTGTCCTCTTCCAATTTCTACCCAGACACATAGGATAGACACAGTCGGCTTTATCGCCAATATACAGAACGATTCTAAACTTGCACATTTCGTTTGTGTGGCCACTGTGGCAAAATTGCATCCAATCTGGACGGGTAGGTGTTCCAACTTGGCATTTCAAGGATTCACCATACGGACAAATCCGAATAGTACAAACACGCAATCGTTCTGTGCATGGTCTAAAAGACAATGGTCGGCATACCTTTTTCAATACAAACGGCAGCGAAAAACCGAAATGAAGCGATTGCCCAGGAAAAACCGGAAGATAGGCAAGGGGATGCCGAGCGCGGTATTGCTGAGCATTGTGATCCATGCCGCTCTCTTCTTTCTCGCCGGGGCGTTGGTGGTCTTCACGGTGGTGAAGAAGAAAGAGATCGAATTCGAGCCACCCAAGGCGGTCGAGCGGCCGAAGATGAAGCTCAAGAAGCCGAAGGTGAAGGTCAGGAAAACCGCGAAGCCCAAGCCGACCCAGCGCATCGTCACTAGGATGAACCGCGCCAGCATGCCCGACATCCAGCTTCCTGAAATGTCCGGCATGGGCGAAGGCCTTGGCGGCGGAATCGGCGGCTTCGACATGATGCCCGACCTGGAGACAACCAGCGTATTCGGCAGCGAACAGACCGTTGGAAACGACTTTGTCGGTACCTTCTACGACTTTAACCGCGACCGTCGTGGCCGCCCCGCCGTCATGGATCCAGATATGATACGGAACAAACTCAGGCGCTTCGTGGCCAATGGCTGGAAGACCTCGGAATTTTCCCGTTATTACCGTTCCCCCAAAAAACTCTACACCACCACCTTCATGGTTCCGCCGATCATCTCGACGGAGGCTCCCGCCGCCTTTGGCGAACCCGATACGGACGGCTATTGCTGGCTGGTGCACTACAAGGGGGACCTGGTTCACAAGGATGGCATCACATTCCGGTTCTGGGGGCATGCCGACGACATGCTGGTGGTGCGGGTCGACGGGAAGGTTGTGCTGAGCAACGGCCCGGATCTGGGCAATTGGCAAAGCAGTTCAGCGGACAATGATCGATATTTTCTGGGACATTACCGGGCCATCGTCGGCGATCGGATCACGTTGGAGCCGGGCGTTCCCTTGGACATGGAGGTTGTCTTCGGCGAACAGCCGGGCGGGTGGTTCTATGCCATGCTTGTTGTTGAGGAAGAAGGCAGGGAGTATCCAAGAAACTATTGCAATGGCCCCATCCTGCCCATGTTCATGACCGCCAAGCCTTCGCTCGATCTCATAGAAAAAATCCATGGCGACCTTGTGCCCGGCCAAGCCTGCGTCACCAACGGCCCGGTTTTTTGCGACTACGACGCCTCGGGGAAGTCGATGGCCGTTTCAGAACCGGAAGAATCCGCCACGTCCCACGTCCCACCTCCCACCTTCCACACTCCCAAACCCGCCCTGCGAACATGGACTCGAACAGATGGAAAAACCTTGGAAGCCGAATTCGTGACCGTGATTGGCGACAAGGCGGTGTTGACGGACAAGCGAGGCAGGCAACGGAAGATACCGCTTATCCAACTCTCCATCGAGGATCGAACGTTCATTGAACTGGCCCAGCCGCCGGAATTCAATATTGATTTTTCCAAGCAAAGTTCCAAGCAGAGCCTTGATTCAAGTCCATGGATCGAGTGGGAGCTGCCGCGGATTCTCGACTATGTTTTCAGCGCCAAGCTCAAGCAGACCTCGGCCGGGGAATACAACCACGAGCTCAAGGTTGAGT
>JBDLHZ010000108.1:0-7863 GCA_039715135.1 Verrucomicrobiota bacterium | reverse complement strand
GCCGAAATAGACCTTCCAATAGTCGAGCGGATTGCACCAGGGCCGGACGGCAAAATTGACGCTGCTGTCGGCCATTTCCGAAACAAGGATATCCGGAGCGGGATCGCCCAAAACCTCGGGGATTTCGGCGATGGCGGCCTTGATGGCGGCACGGGCCTTGTCGATGTCATCGCTGTAGCTGATGCCTGCAACAAGGTCGACGCGCCGGGTGCTGTTGATGGTATGGTTGATGATGTTGTCGGCCATGACCTTCGAGTTGGGGACAATGATTCTCTTGTTGTCAAAGGCATCGATCATGGTGGTGAGAATACTAATCTCTCGAACCGTCCCGACAATTCCATTCACCGTGACTACATCATTCAACGTAAAAGGCTTGAAGATGATCATCAGCACCCCGGCGGCAAAGTTGGAGAGCGACCCCTGCAACGCCAAACCAACGGCCAGGCCGGCGGCACCAAGAATCGCGACAAACGATGTTGTCTTGATATCCAGCGCTTCGAGTGCGGCCACAATCACAAAAATCTTGAGCGCCGCATGGGACAGGGCCGTGACAAATCCGATCAAGACCGGATCGACCTTGTGCCGCTCCATCACCTTGGATATGACCTTCCTGATCTGCTTCGCGATCCAAAAGCCAATGATAAGCACCGCCAATGCGGCAATCACCTTCAGACTATATTCAACAACCAGGGACTGCACCGTTTCCACTACTTCGGGGCTGATCTCAACCCCGGCTACCGTATTTGTTTCCATATTTCCACCTCCATAATTAACAGATTCCGGCGCAGTATAGAAAAGCTGAATTATGTGGCAAGGCGAAATGAAAGAAGCCGGGAACAGTTTCCTGTCCCGGCTTCCACATAGATTGCCCTATTCCGTTGTCTACTCGCCTTTGTGCTCGTAGAGATGCACATCGCGCTGCGGGAACGGAATGCTGATGCCCTCTTCGTCGAAGCGCTTCTTGATGGCTTCGTTGGTGTCGAAGTAGACACCCCAATAGTCGGCTCCCGTGCACCACGGGCGCACAACGAGATTAACGCTGCTGTCGGCCATTTCGACCACGGCTACGGTCGGCGCCGGATCCTTAAGGATGCGTTCATCGGCGGCAAGGATGCCTTCCAGCACTGCCTTGGCCTTGTCGATGTCGTCGCCATAGCCAATGCCAGCCACAAGATCGACGCGGCGTGTTCCATTGGCGTTGAAGTTGGTGATGTTCCCGCCCATCACTTGGGCATTCGGAATGATAATCTTCTTGTTGTCGGGGGAATTGAGTACCGTGGTAAAGATATCGATTGCGACCACCGACCCCATGGAGCCGCCCGCCTCGACAAAGTCACCCAAAGCAAACGGCTTGAAGATAATCATCAGTACACCCGACGCAAAGTTGGCCAACGAACCCTGCAACGCCAAACCAACGGCCAAGCCGGCGGCACCGAGAACCGCGACAAACGAAGCGGTCTGTATATCCAGTTTTCCCAAGGCGGCCACGATCACAAAGACC
This sequence comes from Verrucomicrobiota bacterium, assembly GCA_039715135.1. Taxonomy (GTDB): domain Bacteria; phylum Verrucomicrobiota; class Kiritimatiellia; order Kiritimatiellales; family Pontiellaceae; genus Pontiella. The sequence continues at coordinate 6,362 of JBDLHZ010000108.1, read as the reverse complement.
TTCAGGGCCATATGGACCAGGGCGGCCAAAAACGAGATCAACGTAGGATCAAGCTCCTTTTTCTGCATCACCTTGACGACCAGTTTCTTGATCATCTTGGCAAGCCACATCCCGATAATCAGAATGATCAAGGCACCGAGAATCTTCGTGCCGTATGTTACTCCCATTTCCATGACTTTATCCATCATGGGACCTGCCTCTTCACAGGTTGCTGCAACTACTTCGTTGGTTTCCATATTTCCTCTCCTTAGTTTAACGATCAATACAATCATCTAGCTGAAAGGGGAGATTATAGAACCTTGAATTGTTTCGGCAAGTAGATAAAAGGTCGAATTTCGGTATTTGATTACCACTATGGGCCGCTGGTTTTTCTGCCAACGGATTTTGTTCCGGCTCCCGGAATATGGTAGATTCCAAGACTCAACAAAAAGAGAGGACGGCATGAACACAAGACGCGTTTTTATTAAATCCTGCACCCTTGCACTACTGGCGACGGTACTGGCCACCGGCGCACTGGCCAAAAGCTGCCTGTGGAAGGTGACATCGGTAAACGGAACCCTCTACCTGCAAGGGTCGATCCATGTTCTCAAGGCCGGCAGCTATCCCCTTGCCCCGGCCATTGAACAGGCCTACAGCAACAGTACGGCACTGGTGCTGGAGGTCGATATGAAGGAGATGACCTCCCCGGAAACGCAGCAGCTGATTATGGGAAAGGCGATGCTTCCCGGCACCAGCACCCTGCAACAAGTCCTTGATGAAGAGACCTACCAGAAACTGGGTGCCGCATGTACCCAGGCGGGGTTGCCTATCGCCGCGCTTGCAAAATTCAAACCCTGGTTCGCCACCACAACTTTGACATTGGTCCAGCTACAGAAAATGGGGTTCGACTCCCAATACGGGCTTGATACCTATTTCTTCGATAAGGCTACAGCCGACGGGAAAAAAGTGATCGGCCTCGAAAGCGTCGGTTTCCAAATCGACCTGTTTGATACTTTGTCCGAAGAAAACCCAAACGATTTCACGACCCGTGCACTAACCGACCTCGCCGCCATGGAAGAAGATGTTGCATCCTTGGAAAAGGCCTGGGAAACCGGGGACATCGATACCCTTGGCACCTTGATATCCAAGGGATTCGAGGGCTATCCAGAATTCCATCGAACCTTCGTGCTCGACCGGAACAAGCGCTGGTTCAAGACGCTGGGCGGCCTCCTTGAAACGCCCGAAACCCATATGGTGGTGGTGGGCGCCGGCCACCTTTCCGGCAAGGGGGGCCTGCTTGAGCTACTCAAGCAAAAGGGCTACGCGCTGGAGCAACTCTGACACGCCCAACACACGCCCTCCGCAGACGGAGAGGCGCGTCCTACAACGGGATTGGGCAACACCAACGTTGGTTCATGGAGTCAACGTGTAGGACGCGGTTCCCGACAGGGGCCGTGTTTGGTGTAGGACACGGTTTCCGACAGGAGCCGTGTTTGGTGTAGGACGCGGTTCTCCCATCGGGAGGCCGTGTAAAAAAACAGGCAGATTGTTCTTTAAATAAACAAAGTCCAGTTTAAACTTTCAACCAATGAAAAACCGATACCCAGCCCATCCGCCGCGCCTGTCGAACGTGTTCCGCAAATTCGATCCGCCCCTCTACTTCATCACATTCTGCACCTTCGACCGCAAACCCGTACTGGCCAACGACCGGTTCCACGCCCATTTCGTGGAACACATGAAACGGAAAAGCTACGAGGACATCGCATGCGGCGAGTTTGTCATCATGCCTGACCACATCCACCTATTCCTCCGGATCGACCCGCACCACTACCAACTGGGAAAGACGGTGGGTTTCATCAAGCAGGCGCTCTCCAAACCCCTGCGGGACATGGGCATTGCGCAACCGCATTGGCAACCCGGGTTTTTCGACCATGTTTTGCGCAGTGCCGACAGCTATTCCGAAAAATGGGACTATGTGCGCAACAACCCGGTACGCGCGGGATTGGTGGAATGTCCCGGCGATTGGAAATACCAAGGCGTAATTGTGCCGATCCGATATTGAATACACGCCCTTCGCATCAACACGCCCTCCGCAGACGGAGAGGCGTGTCCTACAACGGGGCGCGTCCTACAACGCGACCGGGGATTCAACCCTTGATGGCGGCCTGCGCGGCAGCCAGTCGTGCGATCGGCACACGGTACGGCGAACAACTGACATAGTCGAGGCCGGCCTTGGCGCAGAACTTCACGCTTTCGGGGTCGCCGCCGTGTTCGCCGCAGATGCCGCACTTGAGGCCGGGGCGTGTTTCGCGTCCGCGCTCAACGCCTAGCTTCACCAGTTGGCCAACACCCGTCTGGTCGAGGTGCTGGAACGGGTCGGACGGAAGGATCTTCTCGCCAAGGTAGTCCGGCAGGAAGGTGCCGATGTCGTCGCGGCTGTAGCCGAAGGTCATCTGCGTCAGGTCGTTGGTGCCGAAGCTGAAGAACTCGGCGGTCTCGGCGATTTCGTCGGCGGTCAGCGCCGCACGCGGAATCTCGATCATGGTGCCGACCATGTACTTTACCTTGACACCGGTCTTGGCGATGACCGCCTCGGCATTCTTGCGGACAATCTTTTCAAGGAAGTCCAACTCGGCCTTGGTTCCGACGAGCGGAATCATGATTTCCGGCAATACCTTGACGCCTTTCCTGGCCTTGGCGACCTTGCAGGCCGCGCCGATGATCGCCTGGGTCTGCATGACACAGAGTTCCGGATAGGTGATCGACAGGCGGCAACCGCGATGCCCAAGCATGGGGTTGAACTCGTGCAGCGACTGCACGCGCTCGGTGACCTTCCTGGCAGGCACGCCGAGACGCTTGGCCATCTCCTGCTGGTCCTTCTTGGTGTGCGGCACGAATTCGTGCAGCGGCGGATCGAGCAGGCGAACCGTTACCGGCAGGCCGTTCATGGCCTTGAAGATGCCTTCGAAGTCCTTCTGCTGGTGCTTGAGCAGCTTGGCCAGCGCGGCCTTGCGGGATTTTTCGTCCTCGGCAAGAATGAATTCGCGGATGGCCCAGATGCGGTCGCCTTCGAAGAACATGTGCTCGGTGCGGCAGAGGCCGATGCCCTCGGCTCCGAATGCACGGGCCGCCTTGGAGTCGTTCGGCGTATCGGCATTGGTGCGGACATTGATCTTGCGATTGGTGTCGGACCACTTGGAGACCTGCTCGTACATCTTGTAGATCGGATCCTTCTTGGCGGCGGCCTTGTTTTCAACCACTGCGGCAACGACCGGACTGACCTGCGTCGGGATCTGCCCGTCGTAGACGATGCCGGTGGAGCCGTTCAGGCTGATCCAATCGCCCTGCTTGAATACCTTCCTGCCAACGGTGACGGTTTTTTTCTTGTAGTCGATCTTCAGGGCACCCGCACCGCAGATGCAACACTTGCCCCAGCCGCGCGCAACCACCGCCGCGTGGGAGGTCATGCCGCCGGTGGAGGTCAGCACGCCTTGCGCCGCCCACATGCCACCAACATCTTCGGGGCTGGTTTCGTGGCGGACGAGGACAACCTTATCGGCGGCATCCTTTTCGATGGCGGCTTCGGCATCGGCGGCTTCGAACACAATCTTGCCGACGGCCGCGCCGGGACCGGCCGGGAGACCGGTGGTTACCACCTTGGCCTTCTTTTCGGCCGCGATATCGAAGATCGGGAAGAGCAGCTGCTCGAGATCGTCGCCGGAGAGCGTCATCAACGCTTCCTTCTGGGTCAGGATCTTGGGCTGGCTTTCGCCGGTATGGAAATCCTTGCCGGTCGCCATTTCAACCGCCCAGCGCACGCCGGCGAGGCCGGTACGCTTCGCGTTGCGGGTCTGCAACATGTAGAGCTTGCCTTCCTGGACGGTGAACTCGACATCCTGCGGATGCTTGTAGTGGCGCTCAAGGCGATCCATGATTTTCTGGAGATCGGCATAGGCCTTTTTCCAAACCGGGGATTCCTCGTTCGGCATGTCGTCGAGGTCCTTCGGCGTACGGATGCCGGCCACGACGTCTTCGCCCTGGGCGTCGATCAGGTATTCGCCCATGGCTTCGCTATGGCCTGTTCCGCCGCAACGGGTGAAGGCCACGCCGGTGCCGGATTTCGGCCCCATGTTGCCGAAGACCATCACTTGAACATTCACGGCGGTGCCGAGCAGGCCGTTGATCTTGTTGATCTGGCGGTATTTCTCGGCGCGCTCGGAACCCCACGAACCGAATACGGCGCGGATGGAGAGGTCGAGCTGCTCGATCGGATCCTGCGGGAAGGGCTTCTTGACCTTTTTCTGGTAGATCTTCTTATAGGTTTCAACCAGCTCCTTGAGCTGTTCGGCCGTCAGGTCGTTGTCTTCCTTGGCCTTGTATTTTTTCTTGATGGCTTCGAGCTCGACCTCGAAGTCGTGGTGGGTCAGGCCGGTGTAGGGCCCCATCACCACGTCGCCGAACATATCGATGAAACGGCGGTAGCAATCCCATGCGGTGCGCTCGTTGCCGGTCTGGTTGATGAAGCCGAGCACCGACTTGTCGGTCAGGCCGAGGTTGAGGACGGTATCCATCATGCCCGGCATCGAGACCGCCGCGCCGGAACGAACGGATACCAGCAGCGGGTCCTTCGGATCGCCGAGCTTCTTGCCCATCTCTTTTTCAAGCTTCTTAAGCTGTGTCTTGAGCTGCTTCTCCATCTCGGGGGAAAACCTTCCGCCGTTCTTGGAATAGTAGGCGCAGGCTTCGGTTGAAATCGTAAGTCCGGGAGGTACCGGAAGATTTGCGTTCGCCATTTCCGCCAAGTTGGCACCCTTGCCGCCGAGGACGGCCTTCATACTGCTATCGCCTTCCGTGAGGTCTTTCGAAACGCCATAGAAGTAGACATATTTTTTCTGAGCCATTTTTGATTCTCCTTGTTTACAAAAAGCGGGGCATTGTTAGCAAAGTGGGCAACCGTGTCAAGGACACCGCTTGAATAATAACAACAAATCCGCGCCGATCGCCGGATCTGGATTTCATAGGCAGTTAAATTGGCAAATGAGTTTCTTGCGGGCAAAGAAACCGGGATTCCGGTTTCAGGATTCCTCGCTCCCCTTTTTCTCAAGGATCTTCAGGAAAAACACTTGCGTATCATACTTGGTCATTACGACGAGCGATAGCGTTGCAAGGAAGAGCGACAGGACGCTTAGCAACACCTTTCCGGCAAATCCGGAGATGAAGATGCAGACATTCCCGATGAGGAACAGAACCAGATAGACATTCCGCCGCAAGCGGGCGGATCGGAGCAACTTCTGCTGGCACTTTGGATCAAAGACTTCGCGCTGGAGGCGTTTTTTGTTCAGGCTTCCAGATTCCTTCATGATCGACTCCTGAGTTGGCTGTGAATTGCGGGAATTTTAAAGATTGAACCGGAAATTGCAACCCCGACCTGCGGAAATTCCGTCGTGGAAGGTTGAGGAAGCCTTGTATGCACCATGCCTTAACACTCCCAAAGCACGCTTATTATGTATTCGATACAAGCCGCTGTCCATAGGGGCAACACGCTCTTGGTACGAATAGTGCTAATGGCTATGGCAAAAAAGGCGAATCGAAATGCTTAAAATAGGAAAACCGATATGAAACACACTACGTATATGAAACGGGCAATCCTGATTGTTTTTGGAATTGTGCTGGTATCGATATCGATACCGTGTATGGCCGTCGCAAAGGAAACGTTGCGCCTTAGCCGGGAAGAGTGCGTGGAAATGGCGCTGGGAAACAACCGGGTGCATAAGATTTCCCAATACGACATCCAGATTGCGGAAGCGATGCTCAAGCAGGCGAAGTCGGCCTATTGGCCCACGCTCTCCGCTAGCGGCATGGTTGGGATAATGGACGAGCCGCTGGTCTTTACCACTCCGGCCTCCAGCATAACCACGCCACTTGGCCCCATCCCCATCGAGGAAAACAAGATCGACATGATGGACGAGGAAGTTCTGGTGGCATCGTTGAACCTGAAATATCCGCTCTACGCCGGTGGCAGGATCAAGGCGATCAACGAGCAGGCCAGGTTTGGCGTCGAGGCGGCCAGGCAGGGTGTTCGCCGCTCGGAGCTTGAAGTGGTGCGCGATGTCGACCGCGCCTACTACGGCACCGTCATGGCCCGCAAGCTGGTAGGCATTGCCGACGACACGTTGCAACGCATGGAGGTTACGCTGGATCTGACCAAGCGCCTTTATGAAGAGGGTTCTGGCGCCGTCAAGAAGACCGACTACCTGCGCAACAAGACGATGGTGGAAGTGGTCCGCTCGGCCAAATCAAAGGCGAAGGCCATGGAGACGCGGGCCGCCACGGCCTTGGTCAACCTGATGGGCCTCGACCATGGCACGGTCGTCGAGCCTGCG
>JBDLHZ010000107.1:0-7868 GCA_039715135.1 Verrucomicrobiota bacterium | reverse complement strand
TGCAGTTGGTATTCGTCGGTGCAGCCATCCTGCTCGGCTGGCTGATGAAGCAGGGGCTTCTGCAGCTAGCACTGCTCCTTCCCGAAAAAGGGGCGCAGATACTTGAAAGCTTCCCGCTCTTCCCGCTCTGCATGCTCGGCGGTGTGATGGTTCAATGGTTAAATGATCACCTTGGTTCGGATGGCCACATGGACCATGGCCTGATGCTGCGCATCCAAAACTGCGCGCTCGACTTTCTCGTGGTTGCCGCCATCGCCACCATCCGGCTCGATGTCGTCGCCAAGGGCTGGATCCCGCTCGTCGTCCTGATTGCCGCCGGGATTCTCTGGAATGTCTTTTGCCTGACCGTCCTCGCCCGCCGCGCCTTCAAGGATGCGTGGTTCGAGCGCGGTATTGCCGAGATGGGGCAATCGATGGGCGTCACCGCCACCGGCCTGCTGTTGTTGCGCGTCGTCGATCCCGACTACGAAACCGAAGCCGCCGAGGCCTTTGCCGCCAAGCAGCTGCTGCACGAACCCTTCATGGGCGGCGGCCTTTGGACAGGCGCGGCCATTCCGTTGCTCGCCCTCTGGGGCGGCTGGCCGATTCTCGGCATCGCCTTGGGTGCGATTTTCATTTGGTCGATGTGCCTGGTTGCAATGAACCGGAAACCGGGAGGTTCCTGATCTCCATTGCAAGCGTACCGCCGGGTCTGGCCTTGTCCGCATGGATGGATTGCGCCGGTTGCAGCGAGGGGCGCATTTGTCTTTCAAATTTCAATTGGCGAAGGAGTCCGGGTTATATAGATTCCCCCCATTATTTTTAAACGGATGGATTTGAAGGTATGATGTTTTTGGTTAGATTCTTGGTTGGTGCGCTTTTGTTGTGGTGTGTTGCGGGGCTTGCCCCGGGATGCATGACATCTCGGCAGGAAAAGGCTGCACTTCAGGAGCTGGAACCCGATGGCGCTCCGGCAGCCGTGCCGCGGAAACTGTTGGTTGGCCGAAAAGAACTGGTAACCGTGCTTCCGCAAAACATGGAGTATGAAGCCCGCATTGATACAGGAGCCGCGATTTGCTCGGTTTGTGCGCTCAATATCGAGCGTTTTGAACGCGACGGCGAAAAATGGGTTCGGTTTGAACTTCCGCCGCCCTCGGCATGGGAGGAAGAAAACCCCGAGGGTCGCATCAAGATGGAGTTGCCGAGGGTTCGCTATATCCGTATCCGGCAGCACGGGATGGAGACCCAGAAGCGGCCAACCGTCAAGCTGCTGGTGAGGCTCGGTTCCATTGAAGACTATGTGGAGTTTTCCCTGGTCGACCGGACAGGCCATGATTTTCCGATGCTGATTGGCCGTAATTTACTGGAGGGGTATGCCATTGTGGACGTCTCCAAGAAGTATGTTGCATCGCCTAGATAGGGGGAATGAATGTCGTCTCGGATCCGCCTCTTTTTTATCATCGGACTGCTCTTGGCGATCGGGCTGGGCGGTATCCTCTATAAGAAGCTGGTCATCGGCTATCCGATCCTTCCGAAACAGCAGGTTCCGGTGTGGACCATCGAGGCGCATATCGAGTTCAACGCGGAGAATGGCCCGGTCAAGGTCTCTTTTGCGGTGCCGGGCGAACAAGCCGCCGTCGGCGTGCTGGAGGAGGAGGGCGTTTCCCTGGGCTATGGCTTCATTTCCCCGGCGGATGACGCGGACCAGTCGCTGCATCGGCGGGTGGTCTGGTCCAAGGCGCTGGCGGAAGGCCGGCAGCATTTGTACTACCGGGTGGTGGCCTATCAGAAAAACAACCGGCATAATCTCGGATCCTTCACGACGGCTACCACGGCGGAAGTCGACGCGCAATATGTCGAGGAGCCGCTGCGCACCGCGGTGCAGGGGTTGATCGACGAGGCTCGGCGGTATTCCGCCGATGCATCGACATGCACCGGATACCTGATCCAGCTTTTCCATGCGGATGAACCCAATCAGAACGTTGGATTGCTCACGCGCAACTGCGAAACCGATCTGGACCGTGCCTGCGTGTTGCAGCAGGTTCTGCTCGCGGCCGATATCGATGCCTATTTAATCCGCGGGCTATACCTTAAGGAGAGCAGAAACCGGCAGGAGTTGATTCCCGCGCTGATGATTCGCAACGGGGAAAAGTGGGAGACTTTTCTGGCGGACCGGCCGCAGCCGGGCGTTCCCGCTTCGTTTCTGGCTTGGCAACGCGGTGGCGAGTCGCTGATCGACCTGATGGGCGGCAAAGGTGCGCATGCCTCGTTTTCCGTGTTGAGAAATCGACGGTCCCTGGTCGGGGTGGTTGAGACCGCCTCCGCGCGGCAGGGCAACATGCTGACCCAGTTTTCTCTCTACAACCTACCCATCGACCAACAAAACGCCTACCGGCTGCTGATGATGGTGCCGCTGGGGGCTCTGGTGGTGGTTATCCTGCGCAATGTGGTGGGAATCCGAACCTCGGGAACCTTCATGCCGATTCTGCTGGCGTTGGCCTTTCTGGAGACCAAGCTCTTTGCGGGGCTGGTTATATTCCTGATCGTTATCGGCATGGGCTTGTCGGTTCGCTCCAGCCTTTCAAGGCTCGACCTGCTACTCGTTCCGCGAATCTCGGCGGTCGTGGTTGTGGTGATCGGGATCATGGTTTCGGCCAGTGTCTTCGGGCATCTTATGGAGATGCCGTTTGCCCGGTCGGTGACGCTGTTTCCGACTATTATCCTGGCCTGGACGGTTGAGCGGCTCTCTGTGCTGTGGGAGGAGGACGGCCCGAAGGAAGTGGGGCTGCAAACCGCCGGCAGCCTGCTGGCCGCCGTGCTCTGCTACTTTGTGATGGGCAGTACAACGCTGAACTACATGATCTTTACCTTCCCTGAGATGCTGCTGGTTGTACTGGCGGTGATCCTCATGTTCGGCCAGTATACCGGCTACCGCCTGTCGGAACTCCGCCGGTTTGCACCGTTCGACGGAGAGCGGCTGTGAATGGGTTGATTTCCACGAAAAGCCTGCGGGGAAGGGGTGTCATAGGAATGAATGCCCGCAATGTCAGCTATATCGCCCGCTACAATGAGCGCGCGCTGTATCCGCACGTAGACGACAAATATGAAACCAAAAAGCTGGCCAGGGAGCACCAATTGCAGACTCCGCCCCTGTACGGCCTCATCCGCTACCAGCACCAGATGAAGCACCTCGGGGAAATGCTCGATCCCTATGGTTCATTTGTCATCAAGCCCGCCAAGGGCAGCGAGGGGAAGGGGATCCTGATCATCCGGGGCCGTAGCGAAAAAGGGTATCTCAAGCCCAACGGCGAGATCCTTTCACTGCGGGATCTCAAACGGCATGTCGGCAATATCCTCAACGGGCTCTACAGCCTTGGTGGCCGCACCGACAAGGCCATGATTGAGTATGCAATCAACTTTTCCGACGTTTTCGAAGGGTTCTCGTATCAGGGTGTTCCCGACATCCGCGTGATCGTCTTCCGGGGCTATCCGGTGATGGCGATGGTTCGCCTATCCACGAAAGTGTCCGACGGCAAAGCCAACCTGCATCAGGGAGCGGTAGGCGTTGGAGTGGATCTGGCCTTTGGCCACGCCATCCGCGCAGTGCAGTTCAACCGGCTGGTCGAGATGCATCCGGACACCGGCCGCCGGTTGTCGGAGCTGGCCGTGTCGCGGTGGGACGAGCTGCTCTTGCTCGCGGCGCAGGCCTTCGATATGACCGGACTGGGTTATGTCGGGGTCGACATTGTGCTGGATAAGGATCGCGGCCCCATGGTACTTGAACTCAATGCCCGGCCGGGGCTGGCCATCCAGATGGCCAGCAATGCCGGATTGCTTCCCCGCCTGCAGCGCATCGAGGCGATCGGGAAAAAATATTGCTCCCCGTCGGCGGTGGAACGGATTGCCTTCGCCAAAACGCACTTTGCCTAGTACTGGCCTATGGGCCGGTGCCGCCATCCCGCTGCTCGCCTTTGGGGCGGCTGGCCGATCCTCGGCATCGCCCTGGGCGCGATCTTTATCTGGTCGGCCATGCTTTGCGGCATGAATCGGAAGGCATAGGCGGACACCTTATAATCGGCTTGCGAACGGCATGCCTAGGCGTGTATGTTCCCGTTCATGAAAGAAATCATCTTTGAAGTAACACAAGATGTCGACGGTGGGTTTTCTGCGGAATGCCTGACAGAAGCCATTTTTACCCAAGGCGACACATGGCAGGAACTGCGTGGGCAGGTCATGGATGCCGTGCAGGGCTATTTCTTCGACCAACCCAAACCCGAAGCAATCCATCTGCGGATGGTACGCGATGAAGTCATGGCGGTTGCATGAAACTCCCCCGTGATCTTGGAGGGGTAAAGCTGGCGAAAACGCTTTGCCGCAAGTGGGGCTATGTAAAAGTGCATCAGACCGGTAGCCACATCATTCTTGAAACAGAAACACCGTCCCATCAGCGCATCGCCATCCCTGCGCACAAAAGCCTGAAAATCGGCACGCTCAACGGAATCCTCCGCAGTGTGGCCGAGCATAAAGCCACTTCTCGCGAACGCATCCTCGATACGGTTTAAATCGCAAGTCATCTGTCTATTGACACTGCGGCGGTTTAGCGTATTTTTCCAAGCTCTGGAAATACATTTATCCCGCCGGGGGCGGAAAAGGATTTTATTATGGGCAAGAAAGCAAAAACCAAGGCAGAGGATCTGAAAGCGGGAGAGGTGGCGACCGAGGAATTGGCCGATCAGCTTGCAAAGGAAGCCGAAGAACTCCCCGATACCGAAATTATCGAAGAGGAGGAGGCTGCTCCTGTTGTTGAAGAGGAGGAAGAGGAATCGCTGCGCGACCAGTTTGTGCGCCTGCAGGCCGACTTCGCCAACTTCCGCAACCGTACCCAGCGCGAGCGCATCGAACTCTACCAGCGCGCCAACGAGGATCTGTTCCTCGAAATCCTCCCGGTGCTCGACCACTATGAAATGGGTCTGCAGACCGCCGAGCAGCACGATGCCGACAAGGCGGTCGTCGACGGGTTCAAGCTCGTCTACGACCAGTTCCAGGGTGTGCTGAAAAAATTCAACGTCGAACCGGTCGATGCCGTGGGCGAAGAGTTCGATCCCCACAAGCACGAGGCGCTCACGCACATGCCGTCGGATGAATATGCCGCCGAAACCTGCTCGAACCAAGTTCGCCGCGGGTACCTATTTGGCGACAAGCTTCTGCGCGCCGCGCAGGTTGTCGTCTCCTCCGGTCCTGCGGCTCCCGAGGAGGACGAAAGCACGAAATCCTAAATCCGAAATTCTAAACAAAATGCAAACTCACAAATCCAACGGTTGGAAACGCCTTGTTTGGAACATTCGGAGCTTGTTGATTGGGATTTGTTTCGGATTTAGATATTAGAGATTAGGATTTACACAATTATGGCTGACAAACGCGACTACTACGAAATTCTGGGTGTGGATAAAACCGCCTCGGACGACCAGATCAAAAAGGCCTACCGCAAGGTGGCCATGAAATACCACCCCGACCGCAATCCGGGCGACCACGCCGCCGAGGAAAGCTTCAAGGAGGCTTCCGAAGCCTACGAGGTGCTGAGCGATGGCGACAAGAAGGCGCGCTACGACCAGTTTGGCCACCAGGCCTTCGCGCCGGGCGGCGGCGGATTCGGCGGCGGGTTTGGCGGTGGGTTCCACGATGCGTCCGACATCTTCGAGCAGGTGTTTGGTGGCGGATTCAACATTAACGATCTCTTTGGCGGGGGTGGCGGACGCCGGCGTCGAAACGGTCCGGCTCGCGGCTCCGACCTGCGCTACGACCTCGATGTCGATTTCGAGGAGGCGGCACTTGGCTCGCACCGGACCATCACGCTGCCGGTCAGCGAAAGTTGCGACCGTTGCAGCGGTAGCGGGGCAGAACCCGGAACCTCGAAACAAACCTGCCCAACCTGCGGTGGGCGCGGACAGGTTAATGCCGGCGGCGGATTTATCCAGTTTTCGCAGACCTGCCCGACCTGTGGCGGAGCGGGCGAAACCATTTCAAGTCCCTGTACAGAGTGCAACGGCGCGGGCAGCGTGAAGACACGCCAAAAGCTCAAGCTGCGGATTCCTGCCGGCGTAGAATCCGGTTCGCGCCAGCGTCTTCCCGGCAAGGGCGAGGCCGGCATGCGCGGCGGTCCCGCAGGCGACCTCTTCATTGTTTTCCATGTGCGCGACCACGACTTCTTCAAGCGCAACGGCCTCGATGTCTACTGCGAGGTTCCCGTGCCGTTCCAAATCGCCATGCTTGGCGGCGAGATCGAAGTGCCGACCCTCCACGGCGGTGCCAAACTCAAGATTCCGGCGGGCACCGAAAGCGGAAAGATTTTCCGCCTCCGCGGCCAGGGCGTCGCCGACGCCGCCCACGGCCACGGCAAGGGCGACCAGAATATAATGGTTAGCATCGAGGTGCCCAGCCGCCTTTCCGGCAAGGAGAAAAAGGCCATGCAGGTGTTGTGCGACCAGCTCCACGACAACCATTTTGAGCTGACCGCAAAAATGAACAAAACCGCGCAAAAATTCTACGAGCGCAAACGCAAACTGGAAGCTGAATAGGCACTAGGAGCTAGGCACGAGGCACTAGGAACCGAGCACGAGGAACTAAGCACTGGCTAAATGAGAATCAATTCGCTAGTCGATGCAACCGAGCTGGAGAAGGGGGTGGCCATCCTTTCTCCCGAGGAGTCGCATCATCTGGCGCGGGTGCTGCGCGTCGAGCCGGGGCAGGAAATCATGCTGTTCGATGGGCAGGGCGGCGTGGCCGATGCCGTCATCGAATCCGTTTCCAAAACCGCCGTCGAGGCACGCATCTCAAAGCGCTGGAAGGTTCCTCCGCCCGCCGTGCAGATCGACCTGATCCAAGCCGTTCCAAAGCCCGACCGCTGGGAGCTGGTGTTGCAGAAGGCGGTCGAGCTGGGCGCAACGAACATCCAGCCCGTCTTGACGCGGCACACCGAATTCAAGCCCAACCCCAAAAAGCAGGAGCGCTGGCAAAAGATCGTGCTCAACGCCGCGCAGCAGTGTGAAGTCCGCTGGCTACCGAAGCTCCATTCCTTGGAAAAGTTCGATGCCGTTCTTTCAAGCCTCGGAAGCTACGACCTCGTATTGGCCGGCTCGCTCTACGCCGGTGCGAAGCCCTTTCGGCAGATCCCCATGGAAGGAAAAAAACGCGTGGCCCTGCTTATCGGCCCCGAAGGGGATTTTTCGCAGGAGGAGGTTGAGGCCGCTGTCGAAGCCGGCGCAATCCCCGTTTCCTTCGGCGACCGCATCCTCCGAACGGAAACCGCCGCGATTTTTGGTTTAAGCATCCTCGCCTATGAGCTATTGTGACGGCCTTGTTTTTGAACCACGGATAAACACAGATGGACACCGATAGGCAATCCGTGTGAATCAGTGTTTATCTGTGGTTCCTGATTTCTTGAATGGACGCGAATGATATGGAAACAAAAGTAGTTGCTCTGGCAAACCAGAAGGGCGGGGTGGGGAAGACCACCACCGCAATCAATTTTTCAGCCTGTCTGGCGGAAAAGCGCAAGAAGGTGCTGCTCGTCGACCTCGATCCGCAGGCGAACGCCACGAGCGGACTGGGGTTGGAAAAGGGTTTTGGATCGAGCATCTTTCCGGCGTTGCTGGGTGAGGCGACTGGCAAAAGCCTGATCAAGGAAACCGGGATAAAGAACCTCGACATCATCCCCTCCGAGCTCGACCTCGCCGGGGCGGAAATCGCCATTGCCCGGCGCGACGACTACCTGCACCGTCTCAAGGAGGCCATGGATCCCATCATTGAATCCGGCATCTACGACTTTATCGTGCTCGACTGCCCGCCATCGCTCGGCATCCTTTTCATGAACGCGCTGAATATTGCCGACG
>JBDLHZ010000106.1:0-7934 GCA_039715135.1 Verrucomicrobiota bacterium | reverse complement strand
CATGTCGAGGTGCCTGCCATTTCCTACGAGCAGTTGACGAAGCTGGGGAAGGGCGAGGCCTCGTCCGAAATCCGCACGCGCGTCGTCCGTGCCCGCGAAATCCAGCAGGAACGATATGCAGATCAACCCGGCACCCACTGCAACGCCAACATGCGAAGCAAGAGCCTGCACAGGGTTTGCCGCATGGAGGCCGATGCCGAACAGATTCTCCGCACCGCCATGTCCGACCTCAACTTTAGTGCCCGCGCCTACGACCGCATCCTCAAGGTTGCCCGCACCATTGCCGACCTCGCGGCGGAGGAAACCATCCAGCCCAACCACATTTCCGAGGCCATCCAGTACCGCACGCTGGATCGGCAGCTTTGGGTTTGAAGGGGAGGGGAAACGGACAGAACAGACTAAACGGACACACCGGAGACATGCCGTTTAGTCCGTTTTGTCTGTTCTGTCTGTCAACCCAACCAGCCGCTTCCGGAGGTTGCCAAAATCTTCGAGAATCATGATGAGCGAGGGGATGAGCAGTAGCGTGATGCCGGTGGCGAAGAGGATGCCGAAGCCGAGCGAAATCGCCATCGGGATCAGGAAGCGCGCCTGCCGCGATTGCTCGAAGATCATGGGCAGCAGTCCGCCGAAAGTGGTGAGCGTGGTCAGCACGATCGGGCGGAAACGCTGGATGCCGGCCGTCATGATGGAGTCATGCACGCTGAGGCCTTCGTTGCGTTTCTGGTTGAAAAAGTCGATCAATACCAGCGAGTCGTTCACCACCACGCCGGAGAGTGCGACAATCCCGAAAATACTGATTACGCTGAGGCTGTAGCCCATGACGAGGTGGCCGATCACCGCCCCGACGATTCCGAACGGGATGCTGACCATGATGATCATGGGTTGGCTGTAGCTTTTGAACGGAATGGCGAGAATGATGTAGATCAGGACGATTGCCCCGAGCAGGCCCCGGATCAGGCCGCTGACGCTTTCGCGCTGGTCCGCCTGGCGACCTTCGAAGGAGTAGGTCAGCCCCGGATGTTTTTGTTTTAGGTCGGCCAGGGCTGCCTGTTTTAGGTCGGCCAGCACTTGGGAGGCTTGGCTTTTCGGCGTTACGTTTGCGGAGACGGTAATGGTGCGCCGCCCGTCGCGCCGGTTAATGGAGGTATAGGCTCGTCCGCGCTTCACGTCCACCACGTCCAGGAGCGGCACTTCGGCTCCGGCGGGCGTTCGGAGAATCATCGTTTCGAGGCTGAATTCGGTTTTCCGTTCGGCTTCGGGCAGGCGCATCATCACTTTGATTTCGTTGCGTCCGCGCTGCTGGCGGATGGCTTCGGCGCCGTAGTAGGCGTGGCGCACCTGCCGTGCAATTCCGCTGGATGTCAGCCCCAGGCTGCGGCCTTCGGGTTTGAGTGTAAAGTCGATCTGCGGCTTGCCGGGGGTGAACCCGCTGTCGATGTCGCTGACGATGGAATAGTTGCCGAGCAGGGCGGCCAGTTCCCCGCTGGCTTCTTCGAGAATGTCGATGTTGCGATGCGAAAGCTCGATGGTCAATGCATCGCTGCCTCCGGCGGGTCCGCCGCTGTCTGCCCGGTAGCGGATGGTATCCATGCCGGGCAGCGGGCCGGTTTTCTTGCGCCAGCGCTGGACGAATTCAGAGGTGGAGACGGGCCGGGCATCGGGGTCGACCATATCGAATGTGATTGATCCGGCATGCCCGCCGCCGTTTCCGATCTGTGACAGATATCCTTTGATCTGCGCCTTCCCGGTTTCCTCCTCGATTTCCCGGACAAGGGCTTCGCCGGCTTGAATGATTCGGTTGTGAATGGCCTGCGTTTTTTCCACGGGCGACCCGTAGGGGAGCTTGAAGTTGCAGAGGGCGACATCGGATTCGACGCTGGGAAAGAGCTGGAACCCCATGCGCCCGCTTTTTACATAACTGATGGTGAGGATCAGCACGAACAATCCAATGGCGACGGTGAGGTATCTGCGCCGCAGGGTGCGGTCGAGGAAGGGGCCGTATTTTTCGCGGACGAAGCGGGTGAACGCCTTCCCGAACCGTTGCTGTAGGCGGTGAAGACGTCCGGTTTTCCGTCGGTCTTTTTGATGCCCCAGATGGGAGGGGAGCACAAAGAGGGCCTCGACGAGCGAAATGACAAACGTGGTGCAGACCACGAGCGGGATGGCCCGGAAAAACTTGCCCATGATGCCGGGAACAAAGTATAGCGGCATGAAGGCGACAATGTTGGTGAGGATGCTGAAGGTCACGGGCATTGCAATCTGGCGGGCCCCCTTGATCGCCGCGCGCAGGAACGGCATTCCGTCCTGATGGTTGTGGTAGATGTTTTCGCCGACGACGATGGCATCGTCCACCACGATTCCGAGCGCGAGAATGAAGGCAAACATGGAGACCATGTTGATGCTTAGATCCATCGTGGGCATGACCAGCAAGGTTCCGAGGAAGGAGATCGGAATGCCGAGCATGACCCAGAAGGCCAGCCGCATTTCGAGAAAGAAACCGAGGACAATGAAGACCAGGACGAGCCCGAGGAGTCCGTTGCGCAGCAGCAGGTTCATCCGCTGGCGGAACATGTCCGCGCGGCTGTTCCAGACTTCCATTTCGATGCCTTCAGGGAGGGTGGCCTTGAGTTGGTCGAGCACTTCGATGGCGTATTCCTCGACGGAAACCGGAGTCTCTTCCCCGACCCGGTAGACGCGCATCGTTAGCGCGGGCTTTCCGTTGAAATAGGTAAACTGGTCCGAGTCGGCAAAGTGGTCGCGGATTTCGGCCACGTCTTCCAGCAGTACCTGCGTTCCGTCGGGGCTGGTGATCAGCGGGATTTTTCCGAATTCTTCGCCATGGTCGCGGCGGTCGCGAACCCGGACGAGAATTTCCCCGCCAGTGGTTTTCATGCTGCCGCCCGGTAGTTCAACGGACGCCCTCGAAATGGTATCCGCCACATTCTGAAGCGTTAGGTTATAGGCCCGGAGCGAATCCTGCGGAATCTCGATGGCAATCTCATAGCTCCGGACATTGGAGAGTTCAACCTGCGTGATGCCCGGCGACTGGATCAGGCGGTCGCGCACCTCCTCGGTTACTTCGCGCAGAACCGTATCGGCGGTATCGGCGGAGACAATCACCGTCATCACCTCGCGGCGGCTTGAAAGCATCGTAACAATCGGTTCCTCGGCCTCTAGCGGAAATGTTCTGATCCGGTCGACTTCGCTTTGGATATCCTGCGACAACTGGCTCAGGCTATATCCCGTAATCATCTCAACCGCTACGGTTCCCGCCCCTTCCCGGGCCGTTGCCGTCACCTCGGCCACACCGTCGAGTCCGCGCACCGCCTCTTCGACGGCCAGCACGATGGCCTGTTCCGTCTCCTCCGGGCTGGCTCCGGGGTAGGGAACCGTGATCGTAACCACATCGTATTCCGTGTTTGGCAAAAACTCCTGCTTGATGCGCAGCGTTTGCAGGAGCCCGCCAAGCACCAGGATTACCATGATGATATTGGAGGCAACGGGATTGCGCGTCATCCACGAGATCGGCCCCCGTCGATCTTTCCCGGGCAAATCGAGTCTATTTTTCATTTCGCTTCGATCCTTTTTTCATCGACTCTTTCGGCGGCGTATCACCCGCGATGCGGAGTTTCATGCCGTTGATTGGGGTGGAGAGGCTGGTCAGGATCAGGCGTTCCCCATTGTTGATGCCACCGGAGATGAGCGCCTCCGTTGCATCGCGCCAGGCCACCTCGACCTCGCGGATTTCAAGGGTGTTCTCCTTCGTCGCCAGCCAGACAAAACGGTCGTCGCGCAATGCGGAGCGTGGAATGCGAAAGGCTTGTTCAACCGGGGCCCCTTTGATTTCGATACGAACATATTCATTGAGCAATAGGGGTTGCGCACCCTCCAGCGGGTTCTTTACGGCAATGAGTACGCGGGCCGTGCGCCCTTTTTCTTCGAGCGCACTTTCCAGACGAACAACGCGGCCTTTACGGTCTTCGCCCGTGCTTCGGATGACTGTGACTTCGGAGCCGTTTTCAGGATCGCAATCAATCCACTGGAGGCGGTCGACGGGGATGGATGCCCGCACATGGAACTCATCGGAACCCGCCAGCAACGCCAGAGCGTCCTGCACCGTAGCCTGCGTTCCGAGATCGGTTTTCCGCTCGACAACGACGGTATTGAATGGCGCACGGATCTCGGTGCGCGCCAGATCGAGTTTGGCTTTCTCAAGTTCGGCCTTGGCGGCTTCGAGCTTGGCGGTACGGTATTTCATGTGCGGCACACGCAATGCAAGCTCGCGATCGGCTTCTGAGTGATCGTCTCCGGTCTCTAGAATCCCCCATTCGTGGGCGGCAATGTCGCGCTGTCCCTCTTCGAGTTTTAGCTGATATTCGGATTCGGCCAACGCGGCTTTTTTCTGTTCAAGTGCCAGTTTAAAATCGACCGGGTCGATTTTCAGGATGACCTCGCCCTGCTTAAAGGAACCGCCGTCGATAAACTCCGGCGCAACTTCAACGATTTCGCCGCCGACGCGGGAGCGCAACGCGATTTTGAGTGCTGGAACAACGGTGCCGGTTGCCCTGAGTTTTACCGACTCCCTTCCCGCCTTTACCGGCATGGCTTCGGCGGTATAGGCCGTACGCTGCGGTCGTTTCTTTTCCGGCTTTTTTGTGGTTTTGATAATGATCTTTCCAATCCCCAGTGCCAGAACGATCAGCAGGATTGGAATAAGGATTTTAGCGGATTTTTTTAGTAGGCTCATGGTTGTTCCTCGTGAATTTCCAAATCTTAATATCTTCCGCCTTCTGTGCCATCCGGCGGATCCGCCGTAGCTTCGCGTAGGCGGAAAATTCTAAACAATCTCAAATGAAGGAACCTTCAAAGGACCAAAGCCCTTCGAGATTCCTTGTTCGCTATTCATCATTTTGCGGTTCTTCCAGTTCGTCTGCCCAGCTTCCGCCCAGCGCACGGTAGAGGTTGATGCGGTATCGCAGCAGGTTGTATTGCGCCTCGACGCGCTCGCGCTCGAGATTCTGGAGGCTGACGAGTTCGACAAGCACGGGAAGATATTCAATCAAGCCGTTGCGGTAGCGGTTGACCGCCTCCTTGTGGGAATTTCGGCTGAGTTCCAGGTTGCGGTCGAGCGCTTCGATGTAGTCTCGTTGTTTCTGCTCGGAAACCAAGGCATCCTCGACCTCCTTGATGGCATTGATAACCGTTTCGCGGTAGGCCGCCAGTCGTTCATCGACCACGGCGCGGGTGCGTTCCACCTCGGCTTTGCGGCGTCCGCCCTCGAAGATCGGGCCAGTCACGCTGGCGGCCAGGTTGGCGATCCAGTTGTCGAAAATATCGGAAACATCAATATCACTATTTCCATATCTGGCCGAACCGGTCAGCCGGATGGTGGGCAGGCGGTCGGCCCGCGCGGCACCCACGTTCCAGTCAGCCGACTGCAGGCTTAGTCCGGCGGCGCGGACATCGGGGCGGTTGGCGAGCACGTCGGCGGGGATTCCAAGGGCTGGCGGTTTTCCAATGTCGGGAAGATTCCCGCCGGTGATTTCCAGACCCTGGAAGTCGGTACGGCCCAGTAGCACGGCGAGTTCGTTGTGCAGCAGTTCCTCGCGCAATTCGGCTAGCGGAATGCGCGATTCGGTTCCGGCCACGGCTTGGCGCTGCTGGTAGACATCGAGTGCGCTGGAGAGCGACTTGCGGAAGCGCAGCTCAATCAGCTCCAGCGAGGTTTCGTTGGCTGCGAGCTGCTTGCGGATCACCTCGGTCTGCAGGCGCTGCGAAACGATGCCGGTCCAGCGCAGGGCCGTCTGCGAGGCGAGGGTGATAGCGACGGTGTTGAATTGTTCGCGCGATGCCTCGCGGTTGAGCGCCGCTGCCTCGGACTGCGACTTGATCCGACCCCAAAGGTCGACTTCGTACGAGGCGGTCAGGCCAAGGGAGTAGCTGTTGTATGAATCCTTTCCCGGGCCGAAGCCTGTGGAGATATCCTTTTGGTTGGCGGATGCGGAGCCTTCATAGCCAAGGGAGGGAAGGCGCGCCGCGCCGGCCTGCTTGGCGATGGCCTCGGCCTGCGCCAGCCGCGCCCACGCCTGCTGGATCGACGGGCTGTTGGTTAGCGCCTCATTGACCAGTGCGTTGAGTTCCGGTGAATGGAAGCTTTCCCACCAGCGGTTGGTGGTATCCATCGTCTCGGAATAGAGCGAGAACCGCTCCGGCACCCCCGCATCAAGATCGCGCTCGTCCGGCGCAAAGATCGCGCAGGAGGAAAGCAGGGCAACGGTCGGAAGCAAGATCCATTTTAAATCTCTGTTCATCATAAGCCTTTATTGAATTTGTTCTCACACCCGCTCCTAACGTCGCTCAAGCCACAAAGCCACAAAGCCACCAAGTTGCTTGCCTGTTGCTTCGTGTCTTTGTGTGAAAAAGGTCTATTCATTTAATCTGTGCCCATCTGTGAAATCTGTGGATCAACTTTCTGGATTTCCTTTAACCCGCCGAGGGAGAAGCAGGCGATGTGGCGGGCAATGGTTCCGATCTCTTCTTCGGACATGGTTTTCTTGCCAAGCACGCGTTCGCGCAGCGGACGGCTAAAGTTGTAGAAGGCGCATTGGGCAACGATGCTGTTCATGCAGAGCCGGATCTGCTGTTCCCCGACCTGTTCGCCCAGTGCCGTGCGAACGGCTCCGACGAGGAATTCGCTTTGTGGGAAAATGGCCTCTGTGGCAATGCGCTCAAGCGCGAGGGTGGGGGATGCCATTTCCCGGTAGAGCAGCTTTGCGAACAGTCCGCTCTCCCCTTCGCTGAAGATGCGGTGCAGAAGGGCATGGGCAAAGCTATGGAGATAGTCCTCCAGCTCCGGGTTTTCCGGAAGGGAGCCATCGATCGGATAGGCTTCGATTGCCGTTGCAAAGGCGCAGCGCCAGACCTCGTCATAGAGTTTTTCCTTGTCGCCAAAGTGGTAGTTGACCGCCGCAATATTGGCCTCGGCCACTTCGCAGATCTCCGCCACCGTCGCATCGCGAAAACCCTTTTCGGCAAAGATTCCGCACGCGGCCTCCAGCAATCGCTCTTTGGTTGTCGGTTTTTCGGACATGATCTAAACGCTCATTTGAAATGGTTGTTTGATAAAGTAGGGGTCGTGCGGCGGCTTGTCAACCGGAACAGAAGCTTTTTTTCACCACCCGGTGAACCATGCCGTTGGCACTATTTGCTTCGCAAATTATCTGCGCTTCGCTTGGCGCTAGAGGGCACAGAGCCACGGAATTTAAGAATTTCTGTGCTTCAGTGTCCTCTATGGTGAAAACTGCCGCGAAGCCGACTTGGAGGCATAGAGCAACAGCAATAAAACTACATTGTAACATACTGTCATAACGTGCTTTACGAAATTCATCACCCCACACGTTTAAAGGTATGGAAATACAAGGGATATCCTTGTTGCAACTCACTCGTGCTGTGTTGGATATAGCATTCCAGATCTTGTCGGAGAAGGGCATCGGCATAGAGGTGGAACCAACTGGGGAGCACCGTCGGTGCGCACTTCCGTGAAGAACCGAAAAAAGGCAGCCGGGTTGCCCCTGCCGCCTCAGCTTGTCGCACCGTAGTTCTTTGGCGAAGGCGGATGCCTTTCGCTATAACCCGTAGGCCGAAAGATCGACACCGAACCCTTTCAGCGCGTCGAGATAGGGTTGATAACGCTCCTTCAGGCCGTTGAACTGATCGGTATATTGGGTCAGCTGGGCCTTCAGCGCCTTTCCTTTTTCGCCGAGGGCATCGGTCATGGACAGGCTCTTGACCTTATTGGTCAGCGCCGCAACCTGATCCTTTTTCTCCAGGAGCACATCCTTGTACTTGTCCGCATAGGCCAGCACCTGGGTTTTGTCGAAACCGGCCACCTTTTGCTTGATCTCTTCAACCGACTGGTTCAGGTCGCCCAT
>JBDLHZ010000105.1:0-7940 GCA_039715135.1 Verrucomicrobiota bacterium | reverse complement strand
GATTGGCAGAAGATAGGCGGGCGGGCGGCGCAAATCAAACCTCTAATCGTTGGAATTTCCCAATGACCCAGAAACAATCCCAACAGAAGCACGCAAAGTCCGCGAAGGAATCCGTTATTGTCTTTGCGCTTCTAAACAAATTTTCTTTAAGGAAACCATTCTGTCCTAATTATTCTGTTTAAATCGAAACCGCATTCGCTTTAAAGGATGACCGGAAAGTCGGGGCATGATAGCTTCCAGCGCATGGAAACCGAGAATCTGCCGAATCAACCTTTCATCGAGCTGGTCAGGCACCGCACGAGCTGTCGATCATACGAGCCGAGACCCGTACCGAGGGAACATTTGGAGCTGATGCTGGAAGCGGCGCGCCTCGCGCCCTCGGCCTGCAACAAGCAACCGTGGCGGCTCGCGGTGGTGGAAGACGAGGCTGTGCGGATACAGCTGGTCGACAAGGCGTTCCTGGCGGGCATCCCGATGAAGTGGGCGACGGACGCAGGTGCCATCATTGCGCTGGGCATGGAAAAGTCGGCGATCACCCACAAGGTTGCCCCAAAGATTTCCGGAGTGGACTATCCCCTGCTCGACCTTGGCATCGCGGGCGAGCATCTGGTGTTGCAGGCGGAAGAGCTGGGACTCGGCACCTGCTGGATCGGGTGGATCAGGCCCAAGGCGGTGCGGAGGATCGTCGGGTGGCCGCGCGGCATCGAACCCGCCGCCCTCATCACCATCGGCTGGCCAGCTTCCAGGGAGCGGAAAACCCGCCCGCGTCTGGAACAGGACGAAATCGTGAAGTGGATCCAAAGCAGCAAAACTGCAACCAAACATCATTAAAACAGAAGTTGCGTTTTCGAGAAGAATCATCACCGTCCGCCACGCTGCTTTGGTAGTATTCGCTTCATGATCGGACTGCAGCCCATTTCCTCCGGCCATTCCCTCGTCGACAACTACATGTGCTTCGATGTGGACGAATAGGCCAAGCTCTACAAATGCACGGGCAATAGGCACTAACCTGCAACGCTTTCCCTCGCTACGCTTCGGGTGAAGCGTTTCTACATTCACGGACAAGCAATTGGCGTAGCTTCGGCGGACAAGTCGGGAGGCATCCGCCGCCGCTCCGAAGTATCGAGAGCGCCCTCGACCCATTCGGGGCGCCAAAGGCTTTGGCGGGACAAGCTGCCCTACAACACAACGTGATTGATTGGTTCTGTTGAAAAAAGAAACGGTGCAGGACGTGACTCTTTTGAAAAAAGGTCGTGTATTTGCCCACCAGATTAATGATATGGCCTGCAACTAGGAATGCATTTCGATTCTCCGTGATTTTTTCGAAAGGGCGGATAAACTGATGATATGAGTACACGCAAAATCTATAACTGGCAATGCCGCGATTGTACCGTGGTGCTTGGCCGGCGCACGCTGGTGATGGGTATCCTGAATGCAACACCCGATTCCTTTTCGGATGGCGGTGATTATTCGGATCCCTCCGCAGCGGTCGACCGCGCCCTGGAAATGGTGGCGCAAGGGGCGGACATTATCGATGTCGGCGGCGAATCAACCCGTCCGGGGGCGGATCCGGTCTCGGTGAACGAGGAAATCAGACGGGTTGTTCCGGTTATAAAAAAAATCCGCGAGCAGTCGGATATACTGGTTTCGATCGACACCATGAAGGCGGAGACGGCGGCTCGGGCCTTGGAGGCCGGTGCGGACATCATCAACGATATCTCGGCGCTCGAGGCCGACCCCCGAATGGTTGACGTTGCCGCCGAAACGCAGGCCGGCGTGGTGCTGATGCATATGAAGGGCTCGCCGCAAACGATGCAAAACAACCCCGGCTATGAAAATGTGGCGCAGGAAGTCGGTGCCTATCTGGCGGAACGAATGCGGTTTGCGGAGCAACATGGCGTGCGGCGCGAATGCATGGTGGTTGATCCGGGGGTCGGGTTCGGAAAAACCGTCGAGCACAACCTTGAGCTGCTGCGCGGTCTGCCGCAACTGGCCGAGTGCGGCCGCCCTATTTTGATTGGAACCTCGCGCAAGAGTTTTATCGGGAAAATCCTGAACCGGGAAAATCCAGTGGAGCGGCTGGCCGGTAGCCTTGGAGCGGCGGCATGGGCGGTGATGCACGGCGCGCACATTTTAAGGGTTCACGATGCAATCGACACTTGCGATGTTTGCGGGCTTGTGGATACACTGCTTGCTGGTGAACGTCCATGCAGCTAAAAGAACTTTTTGATCTCCCTAGTTTTGCCGGCTGGGTCGAAATATTCGTCCTTGCCGCTATGTTTTATTATGTCTTCCGGCTGTTTAAAGGCACCCGTGGCGCAGCCATTCTATCCGGCTTGATCATCGTCTACGGCGGACTCTACGCCCTTACCGTCCTGGGTCATCTCGATATCCTCAACTGGTTGCTGTCCAGGGTGATGCTCTATATTTCCCTGGCGTTCGTGGTCATCTTCCAGCCGGAAATACGGCGTGTGCTGGCCCAGCTTGGGCGACAGCCCGTGTGGCGCTCGAATGGTATCGCCGCGCAAAAAAACCTAGTGGAACCGATCATGCAGGCCGTCCAGCTTCTCTCGAAGCGCAAGATCGGGGCCCTGATTGCCATCGAGCGCGAGATTGGAACGCGTACGTTGCAGGATAGCGGTACACGGATGAACAGTGTCGTGAGCTCGGAGCTGTTGGCAACCCTCTTTTTTCCGCATACCCCGCTCCATGATGGCGGTGTGATTATTTCCGGCGACCGAATCTGCGCCGCGGGTTGCCTGTTCCCCCTCTCCCAGAAGGAGGAGTTGAGCAAATTGCTTGGAACGCGCCATCGTGCCGCGATTGGCATTACCGAGGAGACGGACGCCATTGTGGTCGTGGTTTCCGAGGAGACCGGCGCGATTTCCATCGCCTATAACGGCCGATTGCGGCGTGGTTTGGAGGAAGAGCGGCTTCGGCGGGTTCTTTCATCCATGTTGCGGCGCGAACACACCGGCTTGGCGCGCTTCCGCGAAAAATTGAAAACTGGCGAAGCGAATCTGTCGGATACGATTTTAATGCCATTTGCCGAGGAGCGGGATGAAAAGTAGATTTTCCAGACTATTGGAAGCCCTGCAAAAAGAAAAGTGGTTGCTCCTGCTTTGCTTTATTCTCGCATTCTTTTCTTGGCAGGGTATTCGGAAAAATATTGGCTTCGAAGTGTCGGTTTCCAATATTTCGGTCGATGTGGATCTTCCGGAGGGCTGGGCGATCTGGGAAAAGTCGGTCCACCACGTCAATGTCCTTTTCCGTGGCTCGAGCGAGGATATCCGATATCTCAACAGCGAGCAATTGCGCGTGGTTGTTCCCCTATCGGATCCAACCGCCGGGGATGAAACCCACATTAAGCTCTTGGCAAAACACCTCAAAAACCCAACTAGTGCAAAAATCGTGCGCTTCAGTCCCTCGGATATTTTCATTAAACTTGATAAGGAAGGTGAACGTCTTCTCCCTGTCAAGGCAGCGATCGCCGGATCGTTGCCGGAAGGCCTTGAGATCGATAGGATTGTGTGTACGCCCGCCTCCGTTCGCGTGTCCGGAGCCGAGCAGGTTTTGAGTGAAATGCAAAATATCCACACGGAACCCATCAAGCTAACCGACCGGCAGGCCTCTTTTAAGGAAAGCGTGCCGATTGCCCTGCCCCAGGTTGACCGCATACAGGTTGATCCCGACTGGGTTTCGGTTGATTTTATGCTAGAGCAACACACCAGCACGCAGGAGTTCGACGATATTCCGGTACGAATCCTGTGCGCATCGGGGGAAAGCCGCCAAATGGAACTCCAGCCGAAAACCATAAAAATCACGGTAAAAGGCCAGCAACAACGCATTGAACAGATGCGTACCGTTGATGTCTTTGCCTATGTAAACTGTGCCGATCTTACTGAAAGCACGGGCTACGATCTGCCCGTGACCATCAAGCTCCCGTCGGGTCTGCAACTCGTCAAGACCGATCCGGCGACCATCCACATTGATGTCGGGAATTAAATAACAGGATGCCTCGCATGAATATCAATCATAACTTATTGCTGTTGTGTGTCTTGTCTTTATCGACAGCCTTCGCCCAGGAAGAAGGCACCGCCAGCAATGCACCCATATCCAGTCTGAAACTATCTGATAACCGCACCCAGGAGAAGCGGATCAATTTTTTGCTGGAGGTGGCCCAAGCCTATGTAAGAGAGCAGGATAATCTGGCGGCCATCGATGCCTACGAGCGCATCCTTAAAATCGACCCCGCGCACCCGCAGGCAAGGTATACTGTGACGCATATCTACATTAATGCCAAACAGTACCAAAAGGCCGAAACACTGTTGCTCGAACTACTCGAGGAACGTCCGGAGGATTTCACGCTCCTGAACAACCTCGCCTGGATGTATGCCACGGCTGAAGACCGCTCCCTGCGCGATGGCAAAAAAGCCATTAAGTATGCACACAAGGCCATGTTGATTGCTCCAAACGACCACCATGTATGGAGTACCTTGTCTGAAGCCTATTATGTGTCTGGCGACTATGAAAAAGCCCACCGGGCCGTCACGCACATGGCTCGTTTGGCTACACGCTACGGCAAAAACATCACGGAACAATCGGTAAAGGACTACAACGAACAAATCCGCAAGTGCAAACGTGCCATGGACACCGCCGAGGCCATGAACGATGAGGATGCCGAGTAGACATCGCGCCCCCGCCCCTACCCTCTCGTGTGAAATCAATTCCGATTCGTATTAACTGAACCACGGAGAGGAAAGCGTTGCCGCACGCCACAGGCAACGTTTCACTCGCTTTGCTTCCGCCGTCGCCGGAGGCTATGGCGGACACGCGCGTAAACGTTCTCTACACCCAAGGTTGGCGCACAACACTGCAAGCCTTGGGGAAAAAGTTGACCCTCTGCCTACCGGATGCAACTATCCACACCTGCGGTCGCTTGGCAACCATGTCCGACCGCAGGAATATTAAGAATGAGTATTTCTTTATACAAAGTGGTGGTGGTAGGTGGCGGGCATGCCGGCTATGAGGCTGCGCTGGCATCGGCACGCCTAGGTGTTAAGACACTATTGATAACACTTGACAAGTCCTTGGTCGGCCGCCTGCCGTGCAATCCATCGGTAGGCGGCATTGCAAAATCACATATTGTTTCTGAATTGGATGCGCTTGGCGGTGAGCTTGGACGTAACGCCGATTACACCGGAATTCAGTATCGGATGTTGAATACCCGAAAAGGACCGGCTGTACAATCCAATAGACTTCAATGCGATAAAGATTTATTTCCCATTCGAATCCAGGCCGTTCTTGCCATGCAAGAAAACCTGGATCTGTTGGATGACATGGTAACCGACATCAGAACGGCAGGAGGAAAACTAAGAGGTGTTACCTGCCGATCAAACGGAGATATCGATGCGGAGGCCGTGGTCATCTGTACCGGAACTTTCCTCCGAGGACGTGTATTGATCGGTATGGAGAGTATCAAGGAAGGCCGCATGGGTGAAGAATCCGCCGAAGAGCTCTCTGCTTCCATTGAAAAGCTGGGCTTTGAGCTTGAGCGCCTTAAAACCGGAACCCCACCCCGCCTCCACAAGGATTCCCTCGATTATTCAAAAATGGAAATTCAGCATGGTGACGATCCGCCTCCCTTCTTTTCACGGATGGCACGAAAGGAATGGAAAATGTTCCACGTGGAACAAGGGAATATTCCATCGGAAACGCTAAACCAAATGTTCCATGTGGAACATAAGGATCTTCATCCCTGGAACCCCGGAACCGACCAGATTCCCTGCCATCTCACCCATACCAACGCCAATACCCATCAAATTATCGCCGAAAACCTCAAAAAAAGCGCAATGTATGGCGGTTTGGTGGAAGGAACCGGTGTGCGCTACTGTCCATCAATCGAAGATAAGATCGTCAAGTTTGCGGGGCGAGATTCCCATCATGTATTTATCGAGCCGGAGGGCCGCAACAACATTAGAATCTATCCCAACGGCACCTCAAACAGCCTTCCAGAAAATGTACAAGCAAAAATGATCCATTCCATCCCGGGATTGGAAAACGCCGAAATTCTGCGTCCGGGCTATGCCATCGAGTATGATTTTTCCAATCCGACCCAGCTTTTCCATACCTTGGAAACAAAACGTGTGGAAAACCTCTATTTTGCAGGGCAAATCAATGGAACAACCGGCTATGAAGAGGCTGCGGGGC
Organism: Verrucomicrobiota bacterium; assembly: GCA_039715135.1. Taxonomy (GTDB): domain Bacteria; phylum Verrucomicrobiota; class Kiritimatiellia; order Kiritimatiellales; family Pontiellaceae; genus Pontiella. The sequence goes on along the minus strand of JBDLHZ010000105.1, from coordinate 1,730 downwards.
AAGGGTTTATTGCCGGCGCAAACGCAGCCCTTAAATCCCTTAGGCAGGAGGCGTTAACCATAGGTCGCGACGAGGGTTATATTGGTGTATTGATCGATGACTTGGTTACCAAAGGGACGGATGAGCCTTATAGAATGTTTACGTCTAGATCCGAACATCGTTTGATGCTGCGTCAAGACAATGTTTATTTCCGGCTATTGGATAAAACAAGGCAACTTGGGATTGTTGCCCCGGAAGAAATTGAAGAAATAACGGCACACAAGAATCTTATAGAAATGGAAATTCAGCGGATGGAGAAAATCTTCCATAAGGGCTCTTCCATGGCCCAGTTGCTGCGCAGACCGGAAAACAACTATCATAATCTACCCGGGTTTGATTCCACGTTGGATAAGGAAGTGGTTCGGCAAGTGGAGATCGAAGTTAAATATGCAGGCTACATTAAACGGGAAGAGGAGCGCATCGTGGCAGCTCGCAAACATGAGTGTCAACTGATTCCAAAAAGTTTCAACTATCGTGATATTAAAGGGTTGAGATACGAAGCCTGTGAAAAGCTGACTAAAATACAACCGGAAAACCTTGGTCAGGCATCCAGGATATCGGGCGTTAATCCTTCTGATATTTCTATCTTGGGTATGTGGCTCAAGCGTGTCCGCAAAACGGATTGACATTTATCGCGATTCTTCTTACCGTTGCTTTATGTTTTTACAATAAATTTGTTGAAATATATGGATTAGTAGAAAATTTGAAATGATTCTATTTCTAGTTTCTTTTTATTCTCTGCATCTTCGTGTCTCTGTGTGAAACAATTTACGCTTCGCTACCGCCGCTCCGCATCGGCCTCACATTCGTGTCTAGGTTGGTTTTATATGAGTTATGCTGTGATATTTCTTCTGTGGAATAGGGGATTAGAACTGAGACCATTTCCGGTAGTTTGGTTTCTGGTGGATAACTTTCCGGTATAGCTTCCGTTAAAATTCACTGTCTAAACGGGCCATGCCCGGTTTGAAACCTTCTAAAAAAAGATAAGCAAAATGGATAAGCATATAATTGCTGGAGTGCATATTGTAGATAGGGAGGGGCATGCGCCGAAGGTGCAGGAGGTCTTCACAAAGTACGGTTCACAGATCAATACGCGGTTGGGACTGCATGACACTATCAACCCATCAAATGGACTAATCCTGCTGGAAATGGCCGATACGCCGGAAGCCTGCCGGATGATCGAGGATATTGAAGCCATTGACGGTGTTGATTGCCAAACGATGATGTTTGAGCATTGATAAGAAGTTCGTAGTCATTCCCTTATGAGAAATGCGGTATTGCATCGCCCGAAGGCGAAACTGCAAACCTTTTCTATTTCATGCTTCCGACAAACTCGGTGAATTCCTCGGGCGTGAGGTCGTCGAGGGAAAGGTTGCGGTTTTCAAGCTCGTCTTCAATTTTCTGGATGAGCTGCTGGATATATTCATGGCTCTCATCGGAGCCCATGAATACATCGTATTTTTCGCCCTTGGTTATGCGAACATGACCATCCTCGGCATCGAAACCAACACCCAGCAACCGTATGATTTTCCGCCGTTTTCCAGTAGTCATTTTTCGATTAAACCTGCTTGATCCCTTCGGGCAATTATGAGTAGGTATGCGGCCTCATTCCTGCCGAATGGTGTAACGGTAGCACAAGCGACTCTGACTCGCTTAGTCTAGGTTCAAATCCTAGTTCGGCAACCACCTTC
>JBDLHZ010000104.1:0-7979 GCA_039715135.1 Verrucomicrobiota bacterium | reverse complement strand
ATAAAATATGCAGAACAATAGAGCAATAGATGCTCATGACTGAAAGGAACTGGGCTTCTATTGCCTGAGCGGATCGAGGGGATCGGCCCTGCTTGAAGCGGTTGCCCAGGACGATGCGTTGCTGCGCGACATGGGGATTGAAGGCCTTCCCGGAGAAAAGGTTTTCTGGGAGGATCTCGGGCGGTTCGGCACGGCGGACGTGCTTGCCGCCCTCAACAAGACCACCGCCTACGCCGCCAAGCGGACGCTCATGAAAATCGAGCCGGAGGATATTCAGATCGGACATGGCTTCATCCCGCTCTTTGGCGACGGGACCTTGCTGGAGGGTTCCCCGAACCGGGAAGGCACCAAGTATATCAAGGAAAAGGGCAGCGGCCTGATGTGGGGAACGTGGATGCTCGGCCCCATGGTGGCGGGGCAGCACCTGTGCGCAGAAGGCGAAGGCGAACACCGCGCGCAGGGTTGCACGCGCAACGATGTGCTCCGGCGGGTGGTCGATCCGCTGGGCTGGCGTTCGCGCACCCTGGTTCTGATGGATTCGCTGCACGGCGACGACCCGACGCTCGGCTGGCTCGAAGAGGAGAGGCTCCATGGCATCATCGGCGGCAACAAGCTCGCTGCCGTGAAACAGCGTCTCGAGAACCTCCCCGATTCCGGGTGGAAGAAGGTTCCGGAAAAGCAGATGCAGAAAGGGTTCGTCGAAGAGCAGGCATGCACCGTCTACATCCAATGCGAAGAATGGGAGAAGAAGCGCCGCCTCGTCGGCAAGCGGTTCAAGCGCGACGGGGAGTTGATGTGGAACTACAGCGGCGTGTTCTGCAACATCCCGCCCATCCGGCTCGGAACCCGCGAGGAAACGGACATGGACTACCAGCTCAAGGTCTGGAAGCTCTACTCCCTGAAAATGGGGATGGAGGATCGCTTCAAGGATCTGTTGATCGATCTTGCCGGGCACCGGCCGCCCTGCCAGGGGCTCGAAAAGAACCGTGGATACTACGCGCTCCTCTCGCTGGCCCACAACCTCGCCCGCGCCGTGGATCTTATTGGCGGCGCACAGCGGCGGCGGGCACTGCGCAAGCAAGGGAAACGCACGAACCAAAGAATGCGGATCGCCACGCTGCGCCGCCACCTCTTCGCCCTGCCGGGCTTCATTACCGTGCATGCGCGCAAGGTCACCATCCGGCTGATCGGTGGCGGCGGCGCCAACCTCGGGTGGTTCGGGGAATATTGGGGCATACTACTTGCACGCTGTTGATCCGGCTGCATCGACCCATTGGTGCGAAGGGCATTGCGAAAGCCATGTTGGTGCAGGGGTGCGCCCCTAAATGCCGAGCGGGGTGTTTTCGCGGTCAAACGCCTAGCCAAACGCGGGAAAAGCGGCCTGCTGCCGGCCAAAACCGGCTGTCTCCGCCGAATCTTTAAAAGATAGCTGGACGGATCCCGGCCAGGAGCGGGCTTTCGGGCCGCAAATCCGCCCGTCGAGTTGAAGTGGTAAGATTACGGAAACAATTGCTTTACACAGTTATTTAATAGGTGTATGCGTTGCTGTGCTTCACCGGGATCATTGCAAGAAGATCAGGGGGCGCCAAGAGAGAAAGGCTAATTGTGATTAATTAAGGAAAGGAAGGAAAGACCATGAGAACATCAAGCATTGAAAGACTGGCCTGCCTGCTGGTCATATTGGCAGGCCACAGCGTGTACGCTGAAGTCGTGCCGGTGAATATTTTGCTGTACGACGATAACAGCAGCTACAGCATCCCTGCGGGCAAGACTCTGATCATAGAGCACTTCATCTGGGCGTTGGAGGCAGACTCCACTCATCAGAATGTTAGCATAAAGCCCGCCAATCATCCTGTAGGGATGGGGAGTTTTCTGCTCAAGTTTTCAGTTACTGCCCCGGATTCCTGGACGCCCTCACGTCCCATCAAGATCGTTGGCGGGTCTGGTGCAACCATTAGTATCCTCTCGGGTGCTGCTGACTGGCGTGATGTGATGATCGTGGGTATGCTGGTGGATCAAGCGGATCTATATGCAGCGGCAATCCATAACGAGCTTGAGTCGCCCCAGCTGGCCGGAGGCAACTTCCAGTTCGATGTGGTTCTCGCTTCTCCACGGCCAGTCGTGGTCCAAACGGAGTACACAGACGACCTGACCGGACCGTACCTTCCCACGAGTACACATCCCACCAAGACCTCCGAGGCAGGGCGGTGGCATTTCCAGCAATCCCTTGCAGAGCTCGACTCGCAGGGATTCTTCCGCTCTAGGGTCCATGCTAGGGAAACCGAGTGATTCCAAAAGGCATTGCGCCAACCCGGTGTGAGCGCCCAGTCGATTATCCGGTGGGAACAGACCGATGGAAAGATAGCGTTCCGGGACGAGGATACCGCCGCCGCAATGCAGCAGATACGGGGCATGAACAAGACACAGGCTTGGGAGGCGTTGGAGTAGGGCAGAAATGGCTAGCTCTTCCCCACCAACTCATCCCGCACCTTCTTCCAGTTCCTAGCGGTCTGGGATTTGAGCTTGTCGAGGATCCAGTCAGGCACGATTTCTTCATCGATTACCTCGAACTCGGCATCGGGAACTTCTTCCTTCTTGGTCACAGTCGGGTCGGGGAGGACTCCCGCTGCTTTTCGGGCCGTGTCTTCGCCGATATGGGTGTAGTGGTGGGTCATGGCAGGATTGCCGTGCCCGACGATAGCCATGATGACCGCCTGAGGGGTGCCGAGGGTGGCATGCAACGATACGAACGTATGACGGAGGCTATGGAAGCCGACTTCCACGATGGCACGTGTATAGGTAGGTTTTTTGCCTTTTTTCTTGCCCTTGACCCAAGCTTTCAATGCCGCTTCATATTGCTCGGTTTTCCCCGTTCCTTCCTTGTGGGTCTGGATATCGCAGTCCGTGAAGTGCTTTTGGGTTATTTTACATAGTGTGGAAATGTCTCTCTGATATTCTTTGGCGAAGTCAGGGAGAACGAATCCCTTTCGTTTGTTTATTGGGGCAATATTCAGTAGTTCGAAAAGGGGGCGAGGAATGCCTATCGTCATTGGTTTAGGGGTTCTGCTTCGTGTTTTGTTGGGAACCCTTCGGATTAGCAGTTTATCCATATCGACTTCGCCCCACTTTAGTGTGGCGCAATCGCCTAGCCGTAGCCCTGTGAATGTGCCGATGTAGAACAGTATTTTAAGGTTTCCATCCGCTGTGTTGAGTACGGTTTTCAGCTCGTGTTGTGTAAGCTCTCGCTTGGATGTTGTTTTCAGCTTCCTGCTTTTGATTTTCTCAAAGGGATTGGTTTCGATCTGGGCAGGTGTTGCCAGAACCGTACATATCAGTTTTAGGAAATTGATACGTTTATTGAAGGTGTTGGGGCTGAGCTTCTCCTTCGTGAGGTGCGAAGCGTATTCTGATGCGATGGTAGGGGTAATGGCTCGTATCGTTGTTGATTCTGAGTGTTTAGCCAGTATCCATTTGGCGAACTGTTTCCAGTGTGATTCGTAGTCTAGTAATGTCCTTTCGCCACTGTCTGGCCTTTCATGACTGCCCAAGTAGGTGTCCCACGCTTCTTCAATGGAAAGGGGAGGATTTTGGCTCAAGAGTACGGTGTCGAGTTTTTGCTGGGCTTGGTCGGCTTTCAGCACGAGTTGAGCCGAGGCTTCGGCTTCGTCGGCCACCTGCAACGGGAGCATGATGCTGTCACGTTTTTGCTCTGCTTCCTTCAGGTTGGTTGTCTTGAGGGATTTGCGGGTGGTCTTGCCGTGTAGGTCGTATTTTAGCCAGACAGTCCCGTTGTTTATTGCAATGGGGTCGTCGATGGAATAGTCTTTGCCCTTCCATCGGCGGTATAGGGTGCCAGTTCGCTTTTTGTACTGCTGATTTTTGGACATTTATTACCTTTCCAGAATGGGTTTCCACTTGTTTCCACTCTGTAGGGTAAAAGTAGGGGTTATGCTTCCATATATCAAATAGAATCGTACACAAATCGTACACAAATTGATATTTAATAACCGCTAAAAATTGAGAATAACTAATAATAGATGCGTATAAGTGGAGTGGTGGAATTCTGTATATTTGGATTCCTAATCCGGGGGTCGGAGGTTCGAACCCTCTCCGGGGTACCATTTTAAGGGGGGACAAGCCTGTCAGGGCGGCAAAAGGATGGTGGTATGCGGATGAGGATTGCTTTTCTATTTCAACTAGGGATCGTGCTGTTGCTGTGTGGTTGCACCACGCCGGAGCAGCCTGCGGTTGTGGTGATGGAGGACGAGACCAAGCTCCATCCGGGTGCGCAAGTGCGGCCGAAAAACCTGCTCTTCCCGGAATACCTGTTCATGGCGGACTTCGAGCTCGATCAGCATGGACGGATTCCCGGCTCCTCCGTGATTGGGGCCGACCTGAAAACAGAACTGGATTTAAAGACCACCCGGCAGCGGTTTTCGAGTGTATTGGCTTCCAATGGCTGGGCCATCGTCAAGAATGAGGTTGCGGAGCAATCCTTCCGCATGACGGCGGCTATGAAGGGCGACGCGTTGGAGATCCGGGCGGTGCAGGGTTCCGGGCCAACGCAGGTGTTTATCCTCTACCAGCCAAGGCCGGGAAAGCCGTTGTAAAATCTCTCGCAAGGGGATTGACGGCATACAGGCGGTTGGGTAGTGTTCCCGCTCATTTTTACAGAAACAGTGGTTTCTTAACCTACTAAAAGAAAGGTGCTAAACATGGCTACAAAAGTTGGAATTAACGGTTTCGGCCGTATTGGACGTATGGTTTTCCGCGCAGCTGCTGCCCGCGAAGACATCGAAGTTGTGGGTATCAACGACCTGCTGGACGTTGACTATCTCGCATACATGCTCAAGTACGACTCTGTACACGGTCGTTTCGGCGGCACGGTTGAAGTAAAGGACGGCTCCCTCGTCGTGAACGGCGTTGCAATCCGCATCACCGCTGAGCGCGATCCAGCCAACCTGAAGTGGGACGAAGTCGGCGCCGAAGTCGTTGTCGAGTCCACTGGGTTCTTCCTGACCGACGAAACCGCTCGCAAGCACATCGAAGCCGGCGCAAAGAAAGTGGTTCTTTCCGCTCCTTCCAAGGACGCCACCCCGATGTTCGTATGCGGCGTCAACACCGACTCCTACAATGGAGAGGATATCGTTTCCAACGCTTCCTGCACCACCAACTGCCTGGCGCCGGTCGCCAAGGTACTGAACGACAAGTTCGGCATCGACAAAGGCCTGATGACCACCGTTCACGCGGCTACCGCCACCCAGAAAACCGTTGACGGTCCTTCCATGAAGGATTGGCGTGGTGGACGCGGTATCCTGGAAAACCTCATTCCTTCCTCCACTGGCGCAGCCAAGGCGGTCGGCAAGGTTATCCCTGAACTCAATGGCAAGCTGACCGGCATGGCCTTCCGTGTTCCGTCTTCCGACGTTTCCGTTGTCGACCTTACGGTTTGCCTCAAGAACGAAGCCTCCTACGAAGATATCTGCGCCGCCATGAAGGAAGCTTCCGAAGGCGCCATGAAGGGTGTCCTCGGCTACACCGAGGAATGCGTTGTCTCCACCGACTTCCGCGGCGAAGAGTGCACCTCCGTCTTCGATGCCAATGCCGGCATCCAGCTCGACGGAACCTTCGTGAAGGTCGTTTCCTGGTACGACAACGAGTGGGGCTACTCCTGCAAGGTGCTCGACCTCATCAACGTTATCGTCGGCTAAGCCCGCGCATAACCGCGATTCAAAAAGCGTCCCGCTCCGGGGCGCTTTTTTGTTTTCGGGATGGCGGTCTCCATCGGAATGGAAGACCGCGCCACACCATTGGAGGGTTATCCTGTGCTTTGCAAAAGTCCTGTGCGGTGTGGTGTGCGCTTCCATTCCGAACCGGTGTGGCACGCGCTTCCATTCCGATGGAGCGCGTATCTTTCCGAAAAAGTTTTCCATTCCTTGTGCGTTCTGCTAATCTTTATGCCATGAATAGAAAGACTCCAGGTCGCCCTCCGCGCTTGAAGACCATTTTCCGCAAGTTCGACCCACCTCTTTACTTCATCACAATCTGCACGCACAACCGTCGGGCGATCCTTGCAACGGACACATTCCACGAACACTTCGTCTCATTCATGAAACAAAAGTCGGAACAGGGCATTGCATGCGGGGAATATGTCATCATGCCGGATCACATGCACCTGTTCCTGCGGATTGATCCCCATCAATACCAGCTTGGCCGAACGGTTGGCTTCATCAAGAAATCATTGTCCAAGCCATTGCGAAAATCGGGTGTTCCAATGCCGCATTGGCAACCGGATTTTTTCGATCACGTGATACGCAGTGCGGACAGCTATTCCGAAAAGTGGGACTACGTTCGTGAAAATCCAGTCCGGGCGGGTTTGGTCGAATGCGCCAATGATTGGAAATACCAAGGCACGATTGTTCCGATTCGGTACTGATCCTGCGGGAGTGCGTGCTCCATCGGAATGGAAGACCGCGCCACACCGGCCGGTGGCCAATCCACCGTTGCCGGCAGAACCCTGCGCGGTGTGGTGCGCGCTTCCCGTCTGCGGGAGCGCGCCCTCGGTGGTTGACTCGCTTTTGGATATGCTTATAGTCGGCGGTTCATTTTAACCAATAGGGAGTTGATTCATGAACAAACTAACGATTCAAGATCTGGATATCCAAGGCAAGCGCGTGCTGATGCGCGTCGATTTCAATGTTCCCGTGAAGGATGGCGTGGTGGGCGACGACACCCGTATTGTCGCGGCGCTGCCTTCCATCAACCATGTGCTCGAAAACGGCGGATCGCTGGTGCTGATGAGCCACTGCGGACGTCCAAAGGGCGAAAAGAACATGGAGTTCACCCTCAAACCCGCCGCCGACCGTTTGGCCGAGCTGGTCGATGCCAAAGTGACGCTCGCCCCCGACGTGATCGGCGACGAAGTGAAAACCCTCGTTGACAGCCTTCAGGCCGGTGAAATCCTTGTTCTCGAAAACGTCCGTTTCTATGCCGAAGAGGAAGGCAAGAAATGCACGTCCGAAGAGCAGGACGCCTTTGCCAAGGAACTCGCCTCCTACGGCGATGTCTATGTCTCCGACGCCTTTGGCACTGCCCACCGCGCGCATGCCTCCATGGCTGTCGTCACCAAATACATCGACCAATGTGCCGCCGGTTTCCTGCTCGAAAAGGAGATCGAATATCTCGGCCAGACCCTCGAAGCTCCCGAAAAGCCCTTCGTGGCCATCATTGGCGGCGCCAAGATTTCCGGCAAGATCGATGTCGTCACCAACCTGATGGACAAGTGCGACGCCATCCTGATCGGCGGCGGCATGGCCTACACCTTCTACAAGGCGCAGGGCAAGGCCATCGGCGGATCGCTCCTCGAAGAGGACAAGGTTCAGCTCGCCGGTGAAATCCTCAAGCAGGCCGAAGCAAAGGGCGTCAAGCTCCTGCTTCCGATCGACAACGTTGCGGCCGACGCCTTCTCCGCCGATGCCAACACCAAGATCGTTGGCGACAGCATTGAAGACGGCTGGATGGCGCTCGACATCGGCCCCAAAACCATCGAGCTATACTGCAACGAGGTTGCCGGCGCCAAGACCGTCGTTTGGAACGGCCCGATGGGATGCTTCGAAATGAAGCCCTTCGCCGACGGAACCTTCTCCGTCTGCGAAGCCGTGGCCAAGTCCGACAGCGTCAGTATCATTGGCGGCGGCGACAGTGTGGCCGCCGTCAAGCAATCCGGCGTGGCCGACCAGATGAGCCACGTCTCCACCGGCGGCGGCGCCTCCCTCGAATTCATGGAAGGCAAGCAGCTCCCCGGCATCGTTGCCCTGACCGATAAATAGTTGGCCGTCCAGCAACACATCGGAAATTTCCGCCATCCGAGCCGCTCGCAAAATTCCGCCCCGGTGTGGTGCGTGCTTCCCGTCTGCGGGAGCACGCTTTTTTCGCAACATCCTCCGCCCTAGCGATGCGTGCTCCATCAGAATGGAAGC
>JBDLHZ010000103.1:0-8030 GCA_039715135.1 Verrucomicrobiota bacterium | reverse complement strand
TCCCCTCCCTCGCGCCGGTGGCGCGATCCAACTGCACCACTTGCCCGCCCGATTCAACGACCTCCTTTTCCGCAAACCAACCATGCCCCGGAACGGGGATGAAACGTACCGCATCGGCACCGCAGGCGAGAGCCGCTTCGAGCATCATCCGATTGCCGAGACGGGGGTCTTCCACGGCTTCGGCAAAACCATGGCCGCAAGCCTGGCAGGCAAAGTCCGTGTAGATGGTGGGCAGAAAGGGAACCCGGTCGGGGAGTCTCCCAGAGAAAACCGCGCGCATACGTTCAATTCCATTCCAATTCATATCTTTTGTTCCTCCGCAACAGATTTGGAAAGGCATCTTCAACCATCGACCATTGACTGGATTCCGACAGCCAGACCCTTGGCGTTTATCCTGATCAGCCCATTGCCGCAGCTGTATTCCCCCGGCGCCGGATCGTTTTCAACCTCGGAAAGCGGCGCACCGTCACAGGCCACTCCGGTCGGCTTCGACTCCATATAACCAAGCAGAAGGCCAGATCCTTTCATGGAAACCCGAACCCCGTTTTCATTTCTTTCAACCGATTCAATGATTGCCGGAGCCGCCAAATAATCGACATTCCCGGCCAGGGCGAACCCCTCTTCAATCGGGGAAACCGTTATTAGGTCGGATTCCATGTTTTCAAGATCAAACGGGATGCTGTCTTTGGACGTTAAAACTCCAGGCTCAAAACGCCCTGAATCCGAATAGACCAAATAGCGCCCGTCACGCAGCCCCATCTCGGCAAGGGAAACCGTTCCCGAGCATGATTGGCCATCCTCGTTCGCATTAAACAACCCCAGGGTAACCGTGTCGCGAACTGTTGCGGTCACTGCCAGCACGTTTCCGGAACTGAATGGGTTTTCGAAGAAACGATTCGGCGGAATCCCGGGCAGATCATCGTAGCGAGGGATCTGTCCGGAAGGCAGAACCAGACGGGAAAGCAAGGTTGTGTCAATCGAGTCAGGCCTGTCGGTGGTATAGATCGGCGAGCCGGAAATCGCCAACATTCGGCCAAAGGTTTCGGCATACTCATCCCTGCTTTGGAACATATCAAAGTCGGGCCAGAATATTTTACTAAGCCAGAAGCTGTTGTAGAAATTATTCACCAGCCGTTTCCGGGTGCTGAACCCATTGTTCGGAAAAAAGTCGTTGGTAACACGCAGCACCTGGTTCGCTCTACAGTTAAACAGTGTTTCCGGCTGGGTGGCCATGCAGTAGATGATCGGAAAGCCATACTTGTCCGCTGCGTTTCTGACATCATCCTGAATGCCCGCCATGTATTCAGCCATGTTTCGCTGGTACGGCAAACACCGCCTGTGAAAGCCCTGGTTGTCGATCTTCAGGAAATCGACGCCGTGCTCTTTCAACCTTTTATACCATTCTTCATAAAACCCGCTTTCGGGAACCGGTATCACCCAGCCGCCTTCGGTGGTGATGAACCACTCGGGATGCTCCTTGACCATCGGCGACTCCGGCATCACACCCTGCCAATGGCCGTTCAGTGCATGCCATGCACCGAACGCCTCGATTCCGGCTCCTTTCGCATAGTCAACCAGCGCAGCGAGCCCCGAGGGAAACTTGGCCGGGTCGGGATCATAGGAAACCAGACCGGAGGCCGTGATGCCTTCTGCGATCCGCTCCGAACCATTTATCTCCTCCACATGAGACCAAGTGTCGTCCAGGATCAGAAAACGAACCGGCACATTGTGCTCCTTAAAGCCGTCTACCGCTTCTTTTATATCCGATTCCTTTACGTCCTGCCCGTAGGCATTCCAGCTGCACCAGCCCAGCTTGTCGAACGGCGCAGGCACCTGCTCTCCGGATCGGAATGCAAAGTTCGGATACAATTCATGCATCGCCTCGAAAAGAATATCCCTCGTTTCCTCAATGGAATCGCTGAATGCAAACAATGCCAACGGATAGTCTTCTACAACTTCACCGGTTCCGCCGGTACAGGAAATAATTGAAAGCCCGCTTGCGCCTTCGCCCCGGAAACGTCCCAGCACTTTGTCCGTCGTCACGGAGAGCATGCCGCCGACCACGCCATCCCCATACCGCCACAGCGACAGCATGCCCCAGTCAGCAACCAGCTCTGTCGTCGGATCATCCGCAAAAACCGCCTGGGCAAACCAAAGTCCCTCGTAATCGAACCGCCCGCTTTCGTCCGCGCGGTTGTGAAAAAACACGCCTCGCTCCACTCCGGGCAGGTCGGTCATCACCAAACGAACCGCCTGATCGGGCGAAAAGATCCCCTCATTCGTATCATTGCCGTATGAAAGAAGCGTTGCCTGCCCGACCGACCGGCTTGAAATTTTTCCGGTTGCCCGTTCCTTGTAGAGGTTGCTCGCACTAGCCATGCCGTAGAGCCGCAGGGGAATATCCACACCGCCTTCAACAGGCACAGCCACTTCCGGATGAATACGGTCTGAAGTCAAGGCCAGCCGCGACATTCTGAAATTCAGCTCCAACTCGCTGAAGCGAACCCTCTCTTTGCCCGCCGATGTTAAAGAAAACCATTTATTCTGTTTATCATACTGAAGCATCGATATTTCCTATTCAGAAAAACCCTTATATATCATGAAAAACCTACCACATTGTCAGACAAATCGCAATATCTTCCTGCATGGGAATAGACTGTTGGGCACCCTGCTTTGTTTTTCACGCTTTGATAATCAGTTTCGGCGGTTTCACCAGTCCGAGCGGCACCAGCCCGTATGCATCGTTCCAGGTCTCTCCGGAGGTCATAAAACTGAACGGGCCAATCACCGGCGCATCCGGACGGTTTAAATGAAGCGGGCCGTGCGAATTGCGACGGTGCCCAACCACCTCGACGGCCAACTCATTGCGTCCCTCCCTGAGATAAGCGGTCATTTCCAGCTCCCATGGCGCCCATGCCAATACTCCGACACACTGTCCGTTGACATGCAGGCGCACCGCCGTCCCCTCAATATTTCCTATCTGAATGAATCCCTTCTCTTTTCCCGCAAGATGGAGCGCCACCGTTGTCCGGTAAACGACATTCCCCGAATAAAACGGCAACCCCTGTTTTGTCCAGTCGCCAAGTCGCAGATGTTCCACTGGACGATCCAGAACCGGCATTCCGTTCTTGATTGACACACCGAAGTTTCCCAGCAGATAGACCGTTTCGAGGCCGGGGTGGTTTTCGTCATAATCGCACCGGAGCGTCAATTCATTGGATCCGGCGGTCAGCTGCGCGGGGCTGAACGGGATTTTCCGCAGGGATTGATCCACCCACCAGCCGGCATCCATATCGCAGTCAATCCGGGTACCGTTGAGCCGGATTTCGTACAGTTCCGGACGTTCGATGCCCAGGAAAAGTTCTCCCGAAGGAATGGCTTTCACATCCCAGTTGAAGGTCAGTGCCACCGGTACCGACGGCGGATTCTTTTCTTTTTTCCGTATCCACGGCTGGAGCATTTCCCCACCTCGGTATTTCAGACCGAGGTGATCGCGAACCGCGCGGTCAATGCGCAGAATCTCATCCTCTTTCTGCCATCGTCGCGACCCAATCCGGAACCGGGGGCGATCCAACACCAGATTGTTGCTCTCCGACAAAGCAATGTCCCACACCTTCGGGTTCAACGTTCGTGTACGCGCAACGGACAGGGTTCTTTTCTTTGGCAGGCGTTGCGGATGCGTCGGTTTCTTTTTTGGAATCATAAACAGGCGGCTGCCGAGAACCGGCAGGGACGTGCGGATTTTCCAACCTTTGGAACTTTTCCGGACGTCGGCAGAAAACATTCTACCGCTGTCGGGATCCAGTTCGGCCGGCTTTCCCGCACACGGCTCAAAGCCGCTGATCCACACCTCATCGAAGCACGCCGTGCGTTTCCGAACCGGGATATCTTCAACGCCCTCCGTTCTGCGGAAATCATGGCCGGTATTGCAGACAAACAGATAGAACGCCTCCCGGTCTTCCCGCAGAAGATGCAGCGCCGGAACAATCTCATTGCCCTTTCCATCCACAATGGAAACGCAGCGGCAAAGCGGCTCGATCCGATCCAGCCACCCATCCCCGGTGTTGCATTCCGAAGCAAATGCCACAACGTCATCCGAAGGATCCGCGTCCACATATCCGGCGACCCCGCCGGTGAAGGCCACCGTCCCGCCCGCCTTTTGAAACTGCTTCAAAAGCTCGAGCGTACTCCGGCGCATGGTCGCAAGCGGCGGCACCGCGACCGCTTTGTATGCGGCCTTCCCGACAACCAGCCTCGGTCCATCCTTGCGGCGCACCACCTGCGCATGCCGAGCCAGGATATCCTCTTCCCCATAATCGAAATCAATGTTCCGGGCAAGCAGTTCATCGCTCAAAGCAATAAAGTCCCGATCCAGCAGCTCCATATCTCCCGTCCGCTTGCCAGCCCAGCTTCGATTGCACTGGAGCCAGGAACTTTCAACGGGATGAATCACCAGCAGGTCGCGAACCTCGCGGCCGCGCGTCATCACCGTGTGGATCCGCGCGAAATAGTCCTCTACCTTGGTGTAGGAATCCCACCAGGGGGACTGATAGGAAATGCTGGCCGGATAATCGCGCTTGGCTTCGCCTTCCATGGTGTAGAGCGACAGATGCGGACAGCGCAGGTTAATGCCCAGCGCCGCATGCCAGTCGCCGATGGCCTTGTGTCCGGCAAAGCTGAAGTCCCAACCGGTACAGCCGCACAGCTCGCTCAACCGCCATTTCCTGTCGAACTGCCGGGCGACGGAGCCGACCTGTTTGGCTGTGATGTATTCGCGCTGGTACTGCCCGAGGTTGTCCATTCCCGGCAACTGCATATATTCATAGAAACGCATCGCGCTGCCGACGAAGCGGGTCTGCAGAGTCGGCGTCTCTTCCAGCAGCACATGGCCGGTGTGCTGCATGTGGTTCTGTTCGCACCACGTCCCGATCTGGCGGGAAAACGCATCCACGAACAGGAATGTGGCGCATTCGTGGTAGTGATAGCGCGCCCGGCTGACCGGCTCGCCCTCGACATCGACAAACAGTTCCGGCAGATGATCCAGAATGTCATAACCGCAGCGCTCCCGGAACGCCTTCGGCAAACCGGGCGTCCACGGCAGGCTCTTTCCATCATTGCAGTACTGCAGTCCATAGAATTTTCCGCCGTACTGCGGTTCGTCCGTGAAAATGCCGGGAACCGTCTTCCCAAAATGCTCCCCGATTTTCTCCCGGTAGGCATCGTGGGTGACCCGGATAAATTCGGCAACCGCCTCATGGCTGAGCGTGTCGAGATAGGTGTAGCCGTTGTAGTAGTCCGTCAGCGGGGCCGTCTTCATGCGGAAGACGAGCAACGATTCCCCTGTGGACAGCACTGGTTTCCGACCCTTGGCAAGCCGTTTCACATCCGCAGCGCTATCGCCGCTGATTCGGGCGGAGAAAAGACCCAGCACATCGGATCCGGGCTTGAGACCCTTTGCGGCGTTCAGCTGCTCCATAGACAAATACCGCATACGGTAACGCGGGTTTTTCGTCACCAGCCCGCCGGCCGGGCCCGATGGCCAGCGATCCTCGTCATAGAGCCACGCCTCCATTCCGAGCTTTTCAGACTCGTCAATGCAGGCGCGGATACAATCAAACCATTCATCGGACAGATAGCCCGTTTCGAGCCCGACGCGCGAATGCATGAACGCCCCGCCCATGCCCATCTGCTTGAACAACCGCAGTTGGCGCCGTAGCTCATCCGGTTCGAGTTTTCCGTTCCATGCCCAGAACGGTTTGCTCCGGTATGCCTTGCCCGGCGATGCAAATTCCTTAACAAGGGATTGGTTCATTACGCCTCTTTCCTTTCAATTTGCGTTCCTTGGCGAGCTATCTTTAACCTGCTCTGGCGGAATGTCTTCAACCACGAAATACACCAAATACACGAAAGTGTTCCGCTAGATTGCTACTGATTTGTTTTTCGTGTGGTTCGTGTATTTCGTGGTTCATAATCTGTTGCGTAGCCGCGTTAGGAACGTAAAATAGCAAGATGTTAGAATGGAGGGAACTAATCGGTGGACTCCGGATTTTCCCGCAGACTCTGCAGGAAATTCGCATTAACCGGATAGAAGCGAATGACGAGCAAAGCCGTGGCGGAGATGACGGGGCCGATGACAAATGTCACAAAAAGCAACCGCCGCACCACCTCCGGAGGCTGAACGACATCAATGCCCTCCACAAAACCGATCCCCGCCAGACAGGCGCCGACAATGAGCATCGCCCCCGACGAGGAGAGCTTGGTAATAAAGCTGTATACGGCGGAATAGGCTCCATCCTTGTTTACCCCGGTTTTGATCTCGTTGATCTCGGAAATATCGGCGAGGATGGAAGAGACCACCGGAAACATCACGCCGTTGCCGAACCAATACAGCGCATTCAACAAGGCAAAAACAATCACCGTCAGCAAGTGGCCGGGAACGATGATTCCCGTCAGCAACAAAGAAGCCAGCAGCACTCCCGAGACAATACTCGTTCCGCCGCCGATGTAGATCGTGCCTTTCTTGTCGAACTGTTTGGCAAACCACGACGAAAGGGCCGCCCCGAGCATCATGCCGACCATCGTGCCACCATGGACAATGCTCTTCTGGGTGGGACCGAACTTCATGAAATCCTCATAGACATACATCTGGAACGAAGAGACCAGAACGATGCCGATCAGCACGAGGAACCCATAGGAAAACACCCACCGGAAATAGCGGTCGGTAATGATTTCCTTCATATCGGCAAAAAAGCCTCCAATGCCCTTCCCGAACTTCGGCATGTCCCGTGAATCGATGATTTTATTCCGTGTCGAAAATGTCGTGTAGAAAATAGTCGCCAGCGAAACCAGCGCAAAGGCGATGCCCATGTTGAGATAGTTCGAACTGACCGTCACAGCCCGGGGCGCGCCATCCGTTTCCTTGAAAAAGAAGGCCCAGGCCATTGCCGGTCCGCAAATATTGGCCAGCATGTTGATAATAATCTTTATGCCCTGCAACTTGGTCCTGCCGGTATACACCTGGCATATTTCAAAACCCAATGCGGCATAGGGCACGATATAAACCGTCAGCGCCGTGCGAAGCATGATATTCACCACCGCCAGATAGCCCACCAGCAGGATTTTATTGGACAGAAACGCGTCGGGCACAAACCAGAACAAAGCGAACGTACAAACCAGCACGATCCCCCCAAAGAAAATATAGGGATGCCGCCGCCCGTATTTGCCGTGCGTATTGTCGCTGATGTGCCCCATGACCGGGTCGGTAACCGCATCCCATGCGGTGGAAACCGCCATAATGACCCCCGCCCAGGCCGGATTCAGCCCCAGCGCCTTGGTATAGAACAGCATGGCAAAAGCCGAAAACGTATTCATGATGAGAGAGACGGGAACGGCACCCATCGAATAATTCACCATTTCCAGCGTTGAGGAATCCCTCGGTTTTTTTTCGGTCATCATATTTCCTTTAGTCAATCCGCCAATGCGTACCGCCGATATAGGAGATGACGCCATCCGCGCCGGCTTTATAGTAGATTGTAAAAATGGAGCCATCGTCCAGCTGGACGGAAATCGGATATCCATTGTCATTCGGGTTCCCCGGGAACCGGTCGTTGATCACGATCTCCTCCTCGTCGAGCCAGATATGCCCTCCGTCGTTGCTGATCCGGGCGAAGATTCCGGTCGGAGCATAGCGCCGTCCATAGGTGCACAGGATACGCCCGTCGTTGAGTTTAATCATCTGCGGCGGCAGGCCATACATCCCACTATCCACCGGGTTGCTCCACGTCAATCCCTCATCCTTGGAAATGCTGAGATACATTTTATGCGCTTCTTTCTGGGAGCGGCTTAAGGCAATGATCTCGCCCTGATCATTCTCTATCAGAGCGGTTTCATTCAGTCCGCCGCTCGGATGAGCCGTCTTGTCCATTCCCTCGGGAACCTGCAGGATAATATCCCAGGTTTTTCCATCGTCCGCACTGCGCAGAAAGAAAACCTCCATCTGATCCAAAAGCGGTTTCCCGGGAACATCCCGG
>JBDLHZ010000102.1:0-8148 GCA_039715135.1 Verrucomicrobiota bacterium | reverse complement strand
CAATATGCCGAAGCCCCGCCAGAGGGAGTCGGACCGTTCCATCGACTCAAGCCCGCCCATCAGCGGGCTTGATCGCTGTCTATCCAAAAAACAGCGGCTAACCCAATCTACACTTTTCTCCGAAACCTTTGCCCAGAACCACAAATGGGTCGGACGCAACATGGTGCTTTGGCTCCGTGGCGGCGAGGGCGCATCGCTCCGGCTCGGAGTGATTACCAGCAAGAAAGTCCACCTGCGCGCCAACAAGCGCAACCTTGCACGCCGCCGCCTGCGCGAGGCCTACCGCAACCTCCGCCCCTATTTTTCCGGCGATTATGACGTCATTCTCGTGGGCCGGCGGAATATTCTTGGAGCCGAGCAGAAGGATGTTGTCCGCGAACTGCTCAAGCTCGCCCAGAAGGCAGGAATCATTTCAGAGGAAAATCTGCAACGAGCCGAAACGGATTATTTACAGAATAATTAAGGACAGAATAATTTCCCGACGGAACCGCAATCATTCTGTCCTTAATTATTCTGTTATGAAACTACGCATGAGAAACCTTCCAGCCAAGGCAATGGTTTTGTTGGTCAAGGGCTACCAGAAAATGGTCAGCCCTTGGCTGGGGCAGCGCTGCCGCTTCCACCCCAGCTGCTCGAACTATTGCATTGAAGCCCTGCAACAACATGGTATGGTTCGCGGTCTTTGGCTCGGACTCAAAAGAATCTGCAAATGCCAGCCATTCCATCCGGGCGGATACGACCCCGTTCCCGAGCGCAGAAAATGATTTTTAAAAGAGAGATGCTATGAATAAAAAAGATTTGATCCCCGTACTATTGCTTGCCCTCCTGATTCCTGTCTGGATGGTCATCGACCGGACGTTTATCGCCCCGAAATTCCCGGCCAAGACACCCGCCCCGGCTGAACAACCTGCGGAAGAGGTCCCGGCGACAGAAGGAACAGGGGAAGCTTCGCTGACGGAAGTGTCGGCGGAAAAAGCCGCCGAAACGGTAAAGGCCGAAACTCCAGCCGTAATGGAACCCGTGGCCGAAGAGATCGTGATGCTTCTTGAAAACGAAAAGGTGCAACTTGAACTCACCTCGCTCGGCGGCGGAATCAAGTCCGCCACGCTGATGGACTACCCCGAACTGAATGAGAAGGATTCCCCACCCGTCGTACTCGACTTTTCCGGTTCCGCCGCCCTCGCCTATGAAGGCCTCGCGGGTATCGGCGCTTCCGAACCGCTCGTTGCCCAGGACTCGGAAGACGGCAAGTCGGTTGTTTTCTCCAAGGCATGGAACTCCGGCGCGGTATTCCAGCGTACCATTACACTGGGCGAAGACTATCTATTGACCATCAACGACCGCTTCTTCAACGAAGGCTCCGCCCCATGGAACCTCCCCGGTATCCGAATCCTGACCGGTCGCATGGAAAACCCGGCCGACATGAAGGCCATGAAAGGCATCAGCATCCTCGGCGTGGATTCCTACACCCCGGCCGGCGGCATCAACTATTGGGGGCGCAAGCTACACAAGTTATATGGAAAGGCGAAGCCGCTTTCCATCGACACGGTTCCCTCCGACATGAACGGGGTAGAGGTAGACTGGGTTTCCACAAAAAACAAGTTCTTCACCCAGATCCTGCGGCCGGAGGAACCCATCGCCACGATGGCGGTGCTTTCCTCGCGCGAGACCGAGGGGAAAAGGGTGGTTCCAAAGGATATCGCCGCCGCACTGGCCTTCAAGCCGGAGGTGGTCGATGCAGGAAGCAGCCATGCCGTAAACTACAGCTACTATATCGGCCCCAAGAAATATTCGATCCTGAAGGACTCCGGCAACCACATGGAAAAGGTGATGGAGTTTGAAACCATCGGAACCTTTTCATGGATGAACTGGCTGATGGAACCCGCGCGGAAAAGCCTGCTTTGGACACTGACCCTGTTTCACGGCGTGGTTCGGAACTACGGCATCGCCATCATCCTGCTCACGCTGCTGGTGCGCATCCTCTTCTGGCCGCTGACGCACAAGAGCACGGAGAGCATGAAACGCATGCAGGAGATCCAGCCGGAGATCAAGGCGCTTCAGGACAAGTACAAGAAGAGCAACCCGCAGAAGCTTCAACAGGAAACCATGAAGCTCTACAAGGAGAAGAAGGTCAACCCGATGGGTGGTTGCCTACCGATGTTTGTGCAAATCCCGGTCTTCATTGCGCTCTTCACCGTCTTGCGCAACGCCATCGAGCTGCGCTACTCCGGCTTCCTCTGGATCGCCGATTTGAGCATGGCCGAAAACCTATTTCCCGGAAAACTTCCAGGAGGTTTATCACTCAATATCCTTCCGATCGTGATGTCGCTCTCGATGATCTGGCAGCAAAAGCTATCCTCCCCGGGAACCGCCGCCACGCCGGAGCAGCAGCAACAGCAGAAGATGATGATGTTCATGATGCCGATCATGATGCTCTTCTTCTTCTACAGCATGCCCTCCGGCCTCGTGCTCTACTGGACGACGAGCAACCTGCTGATGATCGGCCAGACCGGCCTACGAAATTTGAAGAAAAAGAAGGCCGAGGCGTAAAATATTCTGGAGTGCGGCGGGAACTGCCAGCCTACGTCATAGACTACGGCTGGTCCGCCGTAGCTTGGCGGAGGCGGAAAAGGCCACGCCGCTTTTCATTCGCAAAGAGCGGTGTCGCCCGTTGGTTGCCACCGCACTCCAGATTTCTTCACGGCTCACTCGCCAATCGTCACTAAT
The DNA here is from genome assembly GCA_039715135.1 of Verrucomicrobiota bacterium. Lineage (GTDB taxonomy): Bacteria > Verrucomicrobiota > Kiritimatiellia > Kiritimatiellales > Pontiellaceae > Pontiella. The sequence goes on along the minus strand of JBDLHZ010000102.1, from coordinate 5,421 downwards.
GAACTTTTCTTAGGTGCGACGGGAGGATGCGGAGCTGGTCGCGGTATTTGGCGACGGTGCGGCGAGCGATCTTCATCCCCTGCTCTTCATCCAATAGCTTCACGAGCTTGGCGTCGGAGAAGGGTTTTTTCTTGTCCTCGCCGTCGACGATTTCGCCGAGCGCGGCTTTCACGCTTTCGTTGGAAATGGATTCTCCGCTGGCGGTCATTATGCCGGGCTTGAAGAAATACTTCATGCTGAGCAATCCGCGCGGGGTCTGCATGTATTTGCCGGCCGTGGCGCGGCTGATCGTGGTTTCATGCACTTCGAGCAGTTCGGCCACGGTCTTCATATTGAGCGGCCTGAGCTTTGATACGCCATGGTCGAAAAAGTCGCGCTGGATGCGGACGACCTCAACGGCGATGCGATAGATGGTGCTCATCCGCTGGTCGATGCTCTGGATAAACTGCTTGGACTTGGTGATCTTTTCGCGGATGTAGGTCTTCACTTCTTTCGTCGTGTTGGGATCCTTGAGCATCTGCAGGTATTTTCGGCTAATGAAAAGGTTGGGGTATGGCTTCTTGTTCTGCGTAATGACGTATTCGCCATCCTTCTTCTCGACGATGATCTCAGGCGTGACATATTCGATCCGGTCTTCGCTAAAGTTGCGTCCCGGCTTGGGATCCAGCTTGGCCACTGCGTCCGCCAATTCCTTGACGCGCTCATTCGTCAATCCCATCGCACGGGCAATCTCATCGTACTTGTGCCGCCCGAGGAGGTCCAGATGGTTGGACACCAATTGGTATTCCTGCGTATCTTCCCTACCCGCACGCTTGAGCTGGAGCATCAGGCATTCGCGCAGGTCGCGCGCACCGACACCGGGTGGATCGAATTCGTGGATCGTGTCGAGAATCTTGTCCAGCGTCTCGGCCGGAAAGTTCGGCAAGGACAGCAGATCCTCGACGTCGAGCTGCAAATAGCCATCGTCGTCGATATTGCCCAGCACGATCCCGGCAATCTTGCGCTCATATTCATTCAAGCTGGAAAGCGACAGCTGATCCAGTAGCTGGTCGTGCAACGACGAGGCTTCGGAGAGCGAATCCATCATGTATTGGTATTTTTCTTCCGCATCGCTCCCGCCCGAGGCAACCTGGCGGTTTTCGTAGAAATTGTCGCCCCACTCCTCGCCTAGCGCAGCCAGCTTTTCAAACTCGTTGTCGAATTCCTCGCGCTCGGCATCCTTTGTGCCCTGCTCGATCTCGATCTGCGCGTCGGGCTGTTCCTGCGTGGCTTCGAGGGTCGGATTCTCCGAAAGCTCCTGCTTGATCATCTGTTGGAGATCCAGCAAGGGCATTTGCAGAATCTCCAACGACTGGAAAAGATGCGGAGCAAGAACCTGCTGCATCTTCATCTCTTGACTTAAAACTAATCCGGGCTGTGCCATAACAAATAACCTATCCCCGTCCTTAGCATTATTCAAGCCAAGTTTTTGGGAATGGGCGGCCAAACTGCCGGATATTTGGGAAAATACGGGTATTTTCTCCGATCTGTTCAATAATGCCAAAAACCCCGGCATCCATTCATCCAACGATCCAACTAATCCATTGAAATTTGTTTCCATCCCTTCCACTTTGCCTATTATGGGCGCTGCTTATGGAGAGAGTCCCCAAATGAGTTTGCAAGTGTGTGTATTGGCCAGCGGGAGTTCCGGAAACTCCATCTATGTGGCCTCGGATAAAACAAGGATACTGATCGACGCCGGCTTGAGCGCCAAGCAGGTAGCCGTCCGGCTCGACCAGATCGGCATCGTACCCGAAAGCATCAACGGCATCTGTGTCTCCCACGAACACGGCGACCACGTGGCCGGCATCCGTGTCCTGCAAAAGCGCCACGGCATCCCGGTCTACGCCAACGCCGGCACCCTTAGCGGCATCCCCCGGGCCGGCGAAATCTCCGCCAAGGTGTTCCAGACCGGATCAACCTTCGAGATCGGCGACATCGGCATCGAACCCTTTTCTGTCCCGCACGATGCCTACGAGCCCGTCGGCTTCCGCCTCCAAACCGCCGAAACCACCGTTGGCATCGTCACCGACCTTGGAATGATCACCTCGCTGGTACGCGAAAAACTCAAGGGCTGCCACGCCATCATTGTTGAATCCAACCACGACGAAGACCTCCTGCGCGAAGCCCCGCGCCCATGGCCGCTCAAGCAGCGCATCCGCAGCCGCCAGGGCCACCTCTCCAACATGGGCGCCGCGCAATTGATCACCGAATGCGCCACCGAAACGCTCGAACATGTCTTCCTCTCGCACCTCAGCTCCGACTGCAATACGCCCGACACCGCCCTGCGCACCGTCGCCTCGCAATTGCGCCTCGACGGCCTCGGCCACATCAACCTTGAAATCTCCCACGCCAGCAAGATTTCCAGCATCTGGAAAAGCGGCAAGGCCGTGCTTGCTGTTTAAATTGGTACGGTATGGGCATTCTCTACGAAGAACTGGATTTCCGGCCAACCCCCATCGGGGAACTAATGCTGCGCCGCCGGCGCATGCCCGAATTCGGCGAGCGCGACATCTACGAGGTGAAGCTCGGCGAAGATTTCCTGATGACCAGCCTGTTCCACGAAGCGGAATCGCAACTGGCAACGCGGGCGCTTGCCGAGTTGGATCATGGCGAGCTCGATGTGGTGGTCGGCGGGCTCGGGCTGGGCTACACGGCAGTGGCGGCCCTGGAGGATCCACGCGTGGCATCGCTCGTTGTCGTGGATTATCTCGAAGGCGTGATCGAGTGGCACCGAACCGGGTTGGTTCCACTGGGCAAGACACTGGCAGGCGATCCCCGATGCCGCTTGGTGCATGCCGATTTTTTCGCCCTCGCGCGCGATGCGGAAAATAGCTTTGATCCAGATCAGCCCAAAAAGCTGCACGACGCCATCCTGCTGGATATCGACCACACCCCCACCAACGTGCTGCACCAGACCAACACGCATTTCTACACCTGTGAAGGCCTGGCCGAACTGGCGCAGCACCTGAAACCCAGCGGCGTGTTTGCCCTCTGGGCGGACGGTGCACCCGAAGCCTTTTTCGCCGAGCGCCTGCACAGGGTCTTCGCCGATGCCGATGCGCACACCATCGAGTTTGAAAACCCCATCACCGGCGGGACATCGCTCGGGGCGGTCTACGTTGCCAAGACACACTAAGGTGTAGAGATCGCTTCACCTCGAAGAGGAAAGCGATGAGAAGGGCTATTCGACACGCAGGATTTTCCCCTCCACCCCGGCGCGGAACGAAAAGGTGTCACTCGGCTGTCGGTCGAGCAGCGCCGTGCCGACGGGCGACTCTGGCGTAATAACCGTCACCTCGCGGCCCTCCACCGCCAGATCGATTCCCCCGCCGCAGTGGAGCAGGAAAAAGAGCATCGCCTCCCCGCCCATCTCCACCTCCACCAAAGCGCCAATGCCAATCAGCCGGCCCGAATAATCCGGTGCAACAAAGCCGCGCAGATTATGGACATCCGCCGCCAACGCCTTAAACTGTTGCGCGTGGCCGCGCGCCAGATAGGAGGACTCCAGCCCGCAGGTATCCCATTTGGTCTCCGCGCGCGCCTCGCTGTCCGTCGCCCCAGCCGAGGCCTGTTCATTCGCCGCTTGCAAGCGGCGCAATTCCTCTTCCAGCTCTGCGAGCAACGCTTTTAATATCATTGGTTTATTCATAACGCCGCCAATCTATCTTTCTGCCGCCCGCTTGTTCAAGCCAAGCCGCCGCGCAATGCAGAAACCAACGGATTTTCCATCTCCGCCAAGCTTCGATGGAACTACATAGAAGGAGCGATTGCAATGACCTACGTAGTTCACTCGTAGAGAAACGGAGAGTGGATAAGACGAGGAAAAGCGGATCCCGATCATTTTTCAAGTTCCTCCGTTGACCGAACTTGGTCGAATCCATAAAGTGGATTCATGAAAATCCACTATGCATTATTGTTCTGTTGCCTATTCGTTGCCGCCGCTCCGTCAAAAGGTTTTGGAGAGGGCGCATTCCACACCTTCACCACCCCGGACGGGCGAACGCTCAACGCCGCGGTCAAGGGCTACAACGCGGGCAACGGGAAAATCCAGATCGAACGCGAAGACGGGAAAAAGCTGTGGATCTTGCCGACGGTTTTCAGCGAGCCGGATCAGGAATATGTCCAACAATGGATCGCCGCCGACCAGTTCATGTCGCCTTCCAAATTCAAGATCGAGGGAAAAAAGACCAAAAACAAAATCTCCGACAAAAAGACCGAGGTTGTGTATGAAATCACCTTGGAAAACAAAACGGATTTCCCGATCAAGGATATCAGGATCGAATACCATGCTTCCATTTCGGTCAAGGACTACAGAAAAAAGAAAGATTCCAAACGATTGGATAGCGGAGAGCTTCATATTGCCGGTATCCCTGCCGGGGGGAAGATACTCCAAACGACGAAGCCCATGAACATGGTCAAACTATCTTCCCCATGTTGCGGAATGGTTAAAGAGGAAAAACTGGATGGCTTTTGGTTCAATGTTCATGGCCCCGAAACCGAAGGAAAACCCGCCATCCGCGAATGGGGCGACCCTTCCGATGCCAGCCGGAAGTTCAGTCTCTTCCTTGAAAAATGCGGAAAAAGCGACAACGAGGAGGAACTTCTCAGCGCAATAAGCGGCCTTTGGAAATCCGATCCGGAAAAGGCCATTGAGTTCGCCTTGAACACCTACGAAATCTCCCAATCGGCAACAGCCGCAAGGAACATAGGCGAACTCTATTTATTCCACCTGAAACCCGCCAATATTCCGCTTGGATTGGAATGGATGGAAAAAGCCGCCAAGAAGAACGACTTTACCGCTTGCTGGAGGCTCGCGGAATTCTATGCAACCTGTGCAGACCCCCAGCATCACAACCCCAAAAAAGGCATTGAATATGGATTGCAGGCCGTTTCCCTGCAATCCGATGGAGATTATCGGGGAAATTATTACCTGGCCATGGCCTATGCGCATGACGGGCAGTTTGAAAAAGCCGTTGAACATCAGGAAACGGTTGTCGATATCCACAAGAGATATCGTAGCATTAGTGCAGAATTCCAGTCATACCTATCCAAAATGGAAGAGCTACTGAAACTTTATCGGAATAACAAAACACAATAGCCGATGCCATGTCTGGTGTAAAATGATTAGCCGCGAAGGGCGCAAAGAACATAAAAACACACCTATGCGATCCTTGCGCTCTTTTGCGGCCAACCTTTTCATGAATGCATTCAATCTAGTTGAATCAGTGGAGCAGCGGTTCGCGACCGCAGGGATCGACAACGCCAAGCGCGTGGCGGAAGAGCTGGTTGCCCATGTGCTCAACTGCAAGCCGCTGGAGATCTATTTGCGCAATGACCCGCTTCCGCCGGAGGATTTACAAACCCTAGAAAAACTCGCTG
>JBDLHZ010000101.1:0-8169 GCA_039715135.1 Verrucomicrobiota bacterium | reverse complement strand
ACTAGTCTTCGCTGACCGGTGCCCGGAGCAGGTCGGCTTCGAAGGTCATTCCCAGCGAAAGGCCCATCTCCAGGATCTTCGCCTTGATTTCGTTCAGCGACTTCTTACCGAAGTTGCGGTACTTCAGCATTTCGGCCTCGGTCTTCTGCGCCAGTTCGCCGACGGTGGTGATATTGGCGTTGTTCAGGCAGTTGGCGGCACGGACGCTGAGTTCGATCTCGTTCACGCTAATGTTGAGCTTCTTGCGCAGCTCTTCCTTCTCGAGGTCGATCTGCTTTTCGCTCTCCTCGAATTCGATGAGATCCTTGTCGTAGCTAACGAAAACGTCGAGATGGTGGCGCAGGATCGCGGCGGACATGGTCAACGCATCGTCCGGGCTGACACGGCCATCGCTCCAGATTTCGATCACGAGCTTGTCGTAGTCGGTGCGGCGACCCACACGGGTGTTTTCGACGGAATACTTGACGCGGCGAACCGGGGAGAAAAGGCAATCGATCGGAATAACGCCGATCTCCTGGTTTTCCTTCTTGTTCAGATCCGCCGGGCAGTAGCCGCGGCCGATCCGGATTTCCATCTCGGCTTCAAAAACACCTTTATCGGCCAAGGTGCAGATCTGGAAATCAGGGTTGAGCACTTCAATGTTCTCGCCCGTCTCGATATCGCCCGCCGTGACTTCGCCGGGCCCCTCGACCTTGATCTTCACGGTCTGTGTCTCGCGGGAATAGCTCTTGAAGAGCAACTGCTTGATGTTCAGGATAATGTCGGTGACATCCTCCACCACGCCCTTGAGACTGCAGAATTCGTGGGGAGCCCCTTTGATCTTGATGGATGAAACCGCTGCGCCTTCAAGCGAAGAGAGCAGCACGCGGCGGAGCGAATTGCCCATGGTGCGGCCGTAGCCTGCTTCGAAGGGTTCAGCGTAGAATTTGCCATAGGTATCGGTGGAAACCGATTCGTCCTTGGCGACCTGTTTCGGCATTTCAAACCGACCGAGTCTTGTAGCCATGATATGTCCTCCCAGAACCGGGCATTAACCGGCTCGTATGGTGTTTGTTTAATGTTAATTGAAAGATCTATACGCGGCGGCGCTTGGGCGGGCGGCAGCCGTTGTGCGGAATCGCGGTGGTATCCTTGATCGTCGTGATCGCCAGCCCGGCGGACTGGATGGCGCGAACGGCGGACTCGCGCCCGGCACCCGGCCCCTGCACGCGGACTTCGACTTCCGACATGCCGTGCCCGATGGCACCGCGGGCGGCCTCCTGCGCAACCGTGGTTGCGGCAAAGGCCGTACTCTTGCGCGATCCCTTGAAGTTGCAGCGGCCCGCGCTGCTCCAGGAAACCACGTTTCCGCGCATATCGGTAATGGAGACGATCGTGTTGTTGAAGGTGGTCTTGACGAACGCAATTCCGAACGGAACGTTCTTGGAACCCTTGCGCTTTTTGATCGGCTCGATCTTTGCGTCGGCAAGCAGTTCGGCGGCGGTTGCCAGCTTGGGCCTTTTATCCTCGGCAGCCTCTTCCTTCGGAGCTTCCTCTTTCGCCGAATCGGCTTTCGGAGCGTCCTTTTTCGGCTCTTCTTTTGCTGCGTCGGCTTTCGGGGCTTCCTTTTTAGGAGCCTCGGCTTTCGGCACTTCAGCTTTTGCTTCGGCGGGAGCTTCCGGCTTTTCCTCTACGGGAGCCGCGGCTTCTTCCTCCTTCGCCGGGGCTTCCTCCTTCGCCGGGGCTTCGGCGGACACGTCGGCGGACACGTCAGCGGGCTTTTCCGCAGCTTCAACGGGAGCGGCTTCTTCGGCCACTTTTTCTTCTACTTCAACTTTTTCTTCTGCCATGGGAATATTCCTTGTTTAAGTCGGTGGCGGAGCCTACTTGACCGAAGCCTTCACGGCGGAACGGGCTTCCTTGCCGCGAACCACGCCTACGGTGCGCTTGGCGCCCTTGCGGGTACGCGCGTTTGTCTTGGTGCGTTGTCCCCGCACCGGCAGTCCACGACGGTGGCGGATGCCACGGTAGGAACCGATTGAAATCAGACGGCGAATACTTGCGGAGGTCTCGCGGCGGAGATCCCCTTCTATGTTGTAGTCCGACTGGAGAACGGCAACGAGGTGCTGAATGTCTTCGTCCGTCAGGTCATCCGCCTTCTTGGCCGGATCCAGCTTGGCCTTTTCAATCACTTCCCTGGCAAGTGTCGGGCCGATTCCATAAATATACCGCAAGGCGTATTCCAGCCTCTTTCTTCCGGGGATGTCTATACCGAGTACACGTGGCATTGAAAAACTCCTTGATTATCCTTGGCGCTGTTTATGGCGCGGGTTTGTGCAAACGATGCGAACCACGCCTTTGCGCCTGATCACCTTGCACTGTTCACACATACGTTTGACTGAAGCTCTTACTTTCATATCATCAATCCTGGTTTGCCACCAACCGTCCCTTGGACATGTCGTAGGGCGACATTTCAACCATGACACAGTCGCCGGATTCCGGCCTTTGGGCACCTCTCTCACCACGCCCGAAAAACGCCGTAAAACGGTGTCCATTACCTAGTTCTGCGTCAAAAGCGTTGTTGTCTATCACGGACAACAAGCGTGCGTCTAGTAAAATTGTCTCTTTTTTATCCACTAAATCGCCTTTTCCACCCTGCGCCGCCCGGCAACGCAACAGTGCCATCCACCGGTTCTGCCCATCCACCCGGTTTTTTTACCTGAAAATATTATCCACTTGATGCCAGGGAACGATGTTTGTTCCTTGTCGCACCATGGCGCGGTCGCCACAATAGACAATGCTCTGCGCTTTCAAATTCCCCGCGTTTTTCCCCAATACAGCCAACCCCTTGAAAAACTCGGATGAGATCGTTGCGGAGGTTTTGATTTCCCATGCAAATAGTTCCGTTTCGCTGCCTGCCAGCAAATCCACCTCGTTCCCATTGCTGTCGCGATAGAACCACAATCTTTCGGGCAGGCCGGAATGATCGTGCTGTTTATAGGCTTCACTCACCATAAGCGTCTCGAACAACGCCCCGCGCAAGGGGTGTCCTGCAAGATGCTCCGGCTTATGGATTCCCAGCAGGAAGCAGGCAAGTCCCGTATCGAGGAAATAAAGCTTTGGGCTCTTCACCAACCGCTTGCCCAAATTGGAATGCCATGGCCTCAACAAGCGGATAATCCCGCTCGCTTGCAGTACAGACAGCCAGCTCTTTACCGTGTTGTGCGTAATACCGCACTCTCCGCCAATGGATTGCATGTTCAACAACTGCCCGGTCCGACCGGCGCACAGCCGGATAAATGTTCCGAACCGATCCAAATCGTGCACCTCCAGGATTTGGCGGACATCCCTCTCCAGATAGGTTGACAGGTAGAATGAAAGTGCCTCTGTCGGATTCAGTTGGCGATCATGGATGCGGGGATAGAAGCCGGCATACAATACCTGGTCCACATTCAATCCGGCCGGATCGGGATAGAGTTCCCCGAATGAAAACGGAAGCAACCTCGCGACAGCCGTTCGGCCCGCCAGGGATTGCGACACGCTCTCCATCATTTCAAATTGCCGTGATCCAGTCAGAACAAACATGCCCGGCTGCTGAACCTCATCCACCCGTGTTTGGATGTAGGAGACTAAATCGGGAGCATATTGGATTTCGTCCAGTACGGCTCCATCCGGAATATCCGCCAGAAATCCACGGGGATCTTTGCGCGCAAACTCCCGGTTATCCAGATCCTCGAAGGAAACGTACGGCTTTTCCGCAAACAGGGCCCGGCACAACGTTGTTTTCCCCGATTGACGAGGACCGGTTACCGTAATGACAGGATATTGCAGAACCCACTGGCTCAGCTTCTTTGCTAAACGTCTTTCGATCATGGCACGGTTTTAACGGCGCTAATGTAATTTGTCAATGCAATTTACATATTGCATATTTTATGCAGAAGAGGAAGGTATTGGATACCATTCCCGCTGGTCTAATACATAGCAAGGTCAATAAATTTCAGGAGAACCACTCCATAAATTCCTATTAATTTATGGAATTCGCGTACTGGAATTTTATCCCCTATGATCGCGATGGTGGATCAGCCGTAGCTCCGTGGGCAGACTTGTCCGCCGTAGTTGCGTACGGGTGAGCGTCGCCCTCCAGCCAAACAATATATACCGGAAAATTTTTGAAGATGGTATGACGGGGAAAATCGAGGTTTCTGGAAAAATGAAAGGAATGCCCGTTTCCAAAGCATTCCTTGTTGTAAAAGAGTGGTGCACCCGAATGGAGTCGAACCATCACGCCGTTGCCGGCACAAGAACCTGAATCTTGCGTGTCTACCAATTTCACCACGGGTGCGTGAAAAGGCCGTATGTATACCCATCCGCCTAAAACGAGTCAACGCCCGAAGCCCGAAAAAACCGAGATCGGAGATCAGAGGACAGAAGTCGGGCATCGGAAACCGTCAGTTTTCGCTCGACCGGTTGATTTCCTCCACATCGGCCTTGTCCTTGAGCCGATCCGTCGAGGATTTGTTTTTCAACAGCTCCTCCCGGCCGATCACCATGTAGTCCACGTCATATCTTTCTAACAGCAGTAAGAACTCTCTGAAGTCTTGCTGGATATTCATACATGAACTTTCCGGCCTCGAGCCGCAACCGCTCCACTTCGTCCAGCCGCTCTTCCGGTGTGAACGCCTTGAAAAGCGGGCGGAGGTCATCAAAACCTTTGGATACGTTGACCTTCATCTCTTGCATGCACCCCATTCTATGCATCGCAGGCGACCCTGCAAACAGATTATGCCGGAAAGCGGGGCGCAATGAAGACGGGCGGGTGCATGTAGAGCGGCTCGAAGGGTTCGGATTCGATCCCTTTTTCCAGCCGTCGGGAAACGAGTTGGCCGAGTTTTCCCGCTGTCGGGAAAACCGGTGCCGCGTTTTCCAAGATCTGGAAATCCGCCAGCAGTTCCTCCAACCGGTCGTGGTCGGGGCTGACGACGAGTGTGTCCGGCGGAACAAGGCCGGCCAGTTCACCACGTTCCAATAGCTGGAACGCCGCATCGAGCTCGCTGCCGGAAAACACGCCGGCCCAAACCTTGTTGCGGCGGGCATCGCCCACCACGGCGGTGCGCTCCGCACCGCATTGAGCCGCAAGCGCGGCTCCGCTGTTGAGCGCATAGACCGGCTTGCCGCCCGGCGCGGCAAGCGAGTTGACGACGGAGAAGGCGATGCGCATGCCGGAAAACGCGCCGGGACCGCGCCCGGCGGAAAAACAATCGATACTGTTCCAATCAACGTCCATTGCAGCCATGGCATCGAACAACTGCTGGCGGTTCTTGAAGTTTTCCTCCCAGCTTTTTTCGGCAACCACTTCACCGTCCTCGACGAGGGCGAGGCTGCCAAAACGGGAACTCAGTTCGATTGCAAAGATTCTCATGCCTCGCCCTCCCGGAATATGCGGAACGTGCGCGTTCCGGTGTGCTCGTCGGCCGTGATCTGGATATGCAGGAGATCCGGCGGCAGCAAGCCTTCGGCGCGCTCGGCCCATTCGATGGCCGTGATGCCGTTGACATCGAAATATTCCTCCAACCCGAGTCCGAGCGCCTCGACGGGGCCGGAGAGGCGGTAGAGGTCGATATGGTGCAGCGGCAGGCGACCTTCGTATTCGCCGATGAGCGTGTAGGTCGGACTGGTGATCGGTTCGTCGATACCCAGTGCGGCGGCATAGCCCTGGATGAAGCAGGTTTTTCCCGCGCCAAGGTCGCCGTGCAGGGCGATGACGGTTCCGGGGCCGAGTTCGTCCGCCAGTTCGGCGGCAAGCTCCCACGTCTCTTCGGGGCTATGGGTTTCCACTGTTCGCATGGTTGTGTTCCAAAGCGGCGGTGCTGCTGATTTTTGATTTTAGATTTCCGATTGATGATTTTCGGGTCTGCGACGCCTTTTTAACAGGAAGAGCCCAACTTTATTCCGCGAACTTGATTTCGAAATTGAAGGGCGCGCTGGAGACCTCCATCCCGTCGGCATAGATGGCGATGGCACGGATGCGGTTCGGTCCCTCGCCGAGCAGGATTTCGTCGAGCACCAGTTCGGCATCGGCTGCGTAGGCCTTTTCGTCGAGCACCTGTTCCCCGCTAACAAGCCTTAGTTTTTCGGGCAGTTCCTCGCCCCCGATCCGCACCTTGACGCCATGCTTGTGCTTCCCGGTTTTTTCAACGTTCGGAAGAATGGAAACGGAGCGACCCATGCGATCCAACATGAACGGCTTGTCCGCCGATGCGCTGAATTGGACGGTATGCTTGATGCGCGCCACGGCGCGCAGCTCGTGGTAGCCATCCGCCATCTTGCTCGTGCGGACATATACAGTGGAATCGTCCGACACTCCGCGTATCTCCTTCCCGTCGAGCAGGAACGAATAGAGGAACTCGACCTTTTGCATGCGGGATTGCGCCTGCGCGATATAGGTGAAGTCCCTCTCGATGCGGTTGCCGCCAAGCACCTTGACCGCCAGCGGAACGGCGTAGGGCTTTGCCAGCGGGTCGCCCAGCAGCAGGCTTTGCAGCGGGCAGGCGATGGATTGGTAGAAGCTTTCGAGCATCGTGCAGCCGGAGGCATAGTGGACGAAGAAACGCGCGGAAGGAAACTTGTCGGGGTTGGAATAGGGTTCCACCACGGCACCGGCGGAAGCGGTTGCCCCGGCCTCGAGCCATGCGGTCGCCTTGGTTTGCGGCTTCTGGAACTCCGCGCTCCAACTCGTCAGGTGCTCGGCCATCGCGCCCGGCGCAAACGATTTGATGGCGGAGGGGTCGACCTTTTCCGCGCCCATCAACAAACCCATCGTGTTTTCCGCGCCCGCCGGGAAGTTGGTCGTCACAACGGCCTCGATGCCGCGCTGCTTCAGTTCGTTGACGGCGGGATAGAACTGCCACTCGCGGCATGTCGAACGGACGTCGTCGCTCGCCACGAAATAGATCCCTCCCCGCATCCCGCGATAGTCCGAGACCTTTCCGCGCCCAATGGTTTGGAGAACCGTATCGATGGATGTCCCCTTTTCGCCGATGTAGCCAAGCATCATGCTCGGCAACGGCATGCGCTCGCCCAGTCCCCCTTGCAGATAGGCCGCCTCCGGCGGAACCTGCGCATCCATGCCCAGCCCGGCCTTGTGTACACCAAGCGACAATGCACCAAGGCTGATCTTGACCCGGTTGTTGGGCCCGGAAAACAGTTTCGAGAGATATTTCCCCTCTTCGACCAGGCTCAGCCCCGGCATCTTGTTGCGCATGAAAGTCAGGCCTCCGACCGACATTTGCTTGCGATCGTAGGGATCGGTCTTTACGCGGATCGGGAAGTCGACGGAGTAGACCCACGCCATGATTTGACCATCAATCCCCCGCTCCTTCGCGACGGCGTTGGCCGGCTCCCAGATCAGCTTCGTGAATTCCTCCGGCGTCACCGTGGCCGTGCCGCCATACGCGCTTTCCGGAACATCGAGATAGACCATGTTCATTTTTGGAATCTGCCGCGTTGCCGCAAACGTGTTCGCGGCCAGCAGCGACGGCTGCGAGTTCTTGTTCACCAGCAACAGCACCTCGTGCGCCATCTGCGCCTGCGCCGTCCCGGCCACAAAAACACAAATCAAACATTTAAGAATCCTGGACATGATATTTCTCCTTGCCTGCTTAAACGGGGAATATGCTGATTTGATTCGCTAAATTCAACCCGCATGCAATAAAAGCTGTTTTCATCTAGATACACCCAATATAATGCGCTTTTCTACCACCCCGACTCAAGAGCCTACACCTCTCCAGCCAATGACGGATTCACATACGAGGATATTAGTTTTGAAACCGCAGAGGAACGGTTCATTCAGGAGTTGGCGGCATGAGGTTCGAAGAAAAAAACGGACAGTTTGATTTACAATCTACCGTCCGATCATCCCCCGCTAATGTCGTGTATCACAAATAAGTTGTATTAATTTAACCCACACAGAGCCAACGTGGTCACGCGATGGCTCTGAGTGAGTCAAACCGCTCCTAATGTGGAAAATATTAATCAAGTCTATTTATGTTACAGCACACTAGGCCCCGATCCTGCCCTTGCTCGACGGAATCTGGTCGAGGGATCGGGGATCGGAACCGCACGCCATGCGCAGGGCGCGGGCGGCGGCCTTGAAGATCGCCTCGATGCAGTGGTGCAGGTCTTCGCCAAACT
>JBDLHZ010000100.1:0-8172 GCA_039715135.1 Verrucomicrobiota bacterium | reverse complement strand
GCGGAAACAACCAGCGCAAACAGGCCTACGCCCCAGCCATGCCGATCAACGACCGCCCCCATCCCCCAGCCGGAAACCACAGTACTCATGTAGCCGAACAGCCCCGTCAACCCGACTGCGGCAGCCCCCGCCTGCTTGGGCACCATGTTGGCGGCAACAACGGCGACCAGGCAGTGCGGGCCGTAGATCATGAAGCCAACGCCCCAAAGCAACATCCCGTTCAACACCACGGATTGAACAGGGAGTTTCCAGAAGAGGAAAATGAACAGGGCGCAAAGCGCCATGTAGAGGGTCAACAACCGTCCTCCGTATCCCTTGAACACCTTGTCCAGCGCCCAGCCGCCAACCAACATGCCTGCAAGTCCGGCCAGTTCATATCCACCAACAATCCCGGCCGCCTCTGTCAGGTCTATTCCCCGGGTTTCCGTCAGGAATGTGGTTCCCCAGTCCATGACGGAATAACGGACGGTATAGACAAAGAAATTGCCTAGGCTAACGATCCATATCCACGGGTTCTTGAAAATGTATTTTGCGGCGACTTCCCAATAGGAAGCCCCTTTCCCATGCTCCGTATCGCTCAGGTCCGCCTCCTCGTTCCGGTATTCCTCCACCGGCGGAAGACCCAGCGACTGCGGCCTGTCGCGCAACCGGTTCAGGACAAACAGAGAGATCAGGACCGCGATCGCGGCCGGAACAAAGAAACAGGATCTCCAGCCATATTCCACAACCAGGAACCCATTCAGAAACACGACCAGGGAGGCGCCTATCGAGCATGCCGCGTTGACTATGGAAAACTTGACGCCCCTTTCCCTTGCCGAAAACCAATTGACCAACGTCTTGATGCATGGCGCCCAGCCCATGCCCTGGAACCAGCCGTTGAGAATCCAAAACACCACAAAGGCCACGATCCCGCTACTCAGTCCAAAGAACACATTGATGATGGCCGAGACCACCAAACCCGTCGCCATGAAGTAGCGGGGGTTTGAGCGGTCGCCCGCAAACCCGTTGATGAACTTGGAAATACCATATGTAATCCCGAACGCAGTAAGGATCAATCCCAGCTGCGCCTTGGGAATATTGAATTCGTGTTCAATGGCCGGCATGGCGACAGCAAGGCTTTTCCTGACAAAATAATAGCCTGTATAACCAACCAGAACCGAATAGATGGATCGGAAACGCCAATAGCGATAACCTTTCCGTATTTCATCCCCGTCCACGATACGCGGTGCATCCGGTGCGGGTTTCAATAGACCAAATATTCCCATTGCCATTTCCCGTCTCCCTAGCGGTATTCCTTGTAGGCATCGAAAAGGGCCAGTGTGTTCTCCACCGGCACATCGGCTTGGATATTGTGGGCGGTACAGGCGATGTAGCCGGTGCCCTTGCCCAGCGCGGCCATGGCTTCCTTGACCTCGGCCCGAACATCTTCCGGGCTGCCGAAGGGCAGGTTGGTTTGAATGCCGATTCCGCCGTGGAAGCAGATCTTGTCGCCAAACTCCGACTTGAGATTGGCAAAATCCATCCCGAAGGTATTGGGCTGAATGGGGTTGAGGACATCGAGGCCGGCTTCGATCATATCGCCGATGATTTCATGGATCCCGCCGCAGGTATGGTGCATGACGGGGGTGTTGAAGGAGTGCGATATTTCGATGAACTTCCTGAAGCCCGGAAGCAGAAGATCGCGCCACATTTGCCTTGAGACCATCAGGCCATCCTGGGTGCCAAAATCATCGCCGGTCACTACGACATCGATCATGCCATCGGCGGCGGCCAGTATCCTTTCCAGATACTCGTTGTAGAATCCCGATATCTTGCCGACGATCGCCATGAAAATGTCGGGATCCAAGGCTGCGTCCATCAGGATTTGCTCCATGCCGCGCAGGTACATGGCGGGCTTGAGCTGGGCGATGCGGTTGAGCCGGTCCCCCATGAAGAAGACCGCCCGGTCGCCGGCATCGATGCACTGCTGGCGGATCACCGAATAGTCGTAGTCGTCGGGGCTTGGCCAGTGGGCATAACCCAGGATACCGTCCACGTCCTTGGCCTCTTTCAGCGGGGAATCGACGACGGTCTTGTAGCTTTGCCGCTTGTCGCCTTCACCGGTAAAGCATGTTTTTCTCCTGACGCCCCAGATGTCGTTGTCGCTGCCGTCGGGATATTGCTTCAGGGCCGGGCCGGTATATTCCGGCCCTTCGATGAAAACGATATCCACGTCGAACTCATCAAGCAGCTGGCTGCGGTTGGTCAGCCCAAGATGCTTAAACAGTTTTGCGTCTGTTTCGGCCGTTGACCAAAAATCAACCGGCATCCGGTCATACGCCCTGTGGTTGACCGCATCCAAGACCCTCTGCTTTGAATCCCTCATGTTTTCACCCTTCCTCACATCCTTTAACTATTGCCGAAAACCGCGTATCCGGCGGCGGCGGAATGCAGTTCCTTGGGGATGGATATGCGCTGGTTCCATATCATGTGGATAACCGCTTCGGCCTGGTTTGGAACCTTGTCCATCGCTTCAACCTTCTTTTGCTTGTTTACGAAAAACATCCTGTCTCTTTCGCGTTGCGAACAATGTATTGGTCCAGGCACGCTTGCCGTTTTGGTCTTCTATTTCCAGATAGGCAAACTCCCAATCTTCCGGAAGGTCGAACGATGCCTCCGTTGTTTTACCGCCATCGAAGGAGCCAACCCGCTTGCCATTGACTCCGGGGCCGACCAGCCGAACCATTTGAACCGGGGATGTGGAAACGCGGATCTCCCCGCCTTCCAGCACAATGTCGTGGAACTCCGGCCCGCACGAGGAATAGAAGTTCCCTCGCCTGATCGCGGCAAAGATGGACTCCCGGGTTCGTTCCGCGGCATTCACGACAATCCAGCCGCCGTTCCATCCGGGATGCTCCGGACGCAGATGGGCATCGTCGGCGGCAAAAGCCAGCGTGTCGGTGTTCCGCATAAGCATGTCGTTCCAATGAACCAGGCTATCGCCCTTCCCGTTGAGCCAGCGCCCAATATGGTTGTAGATTTCCACCCCGTTGAACGGCCAGCGGGCGGCATGCTCCAGCGTATTCCCCGTCCAGAACGGATGCGCAAGGATGGTGAACACCTTCTGGTCGATAGCCATCTGCATTGCATCCAGAAACGGGGTCTCACGCGTGATCCCCTCGATTTTCCCGAGACAGACGATGTGGTACCAGGTGCCATCATGATCCTGCCCATCCAGTTCGATGGCATCGAACCACAAAACGGGCGATTCCGGCATTTCCTGCTCAAGGTTTGAAACAACATTGTGATCCGTGGCAAACAGGAAGTCGTACCCCGCCCCGGCATACAGTTCCGCGATTTCCGCAAACCCCATCCCGCCATCGGATGCGGTAGAGTGAATATGCGTGTTGCCCTTGAACCATTTTTTCGATGTGTCGTAGCGAAATGTTTTCATTCGGGTATCCATTGGTTTTACAAGAAATGCGAGCTATTCCTCCACCCCGGAAACCGAACTCTCAATGGCCTCGAGACCCTCGAGGATACGCAGATCCCCATGGCATTTTTTTTGCCAATGCCTCGAAATTATTCTGGGTGTCCGTACTGTCCTTGAGGGCAAAAAAGACCACATTGAGCGAGAACCTGTCCTTTGTCCTGCCAAGGCCGCTTTTTGCCGGAGTCTTTGGCGCCATACGCATCGGAAGCCATGCCGGCCTCGACCCTGTTCAGCGGCTCCAGCCACTTTTCCACCTTGACCCTTGCTTTCCCATTGTGATTTTCCCGTTCCTTGGCTGATGTTAGCTCCTTAATAGTTTGCAAATTGCAAAACTATAAGGAATCCTGCTTCCCGTCAAGCTGAAAAAGGCTTCGCTAAAAAACCTTATAGCGAGTCGATCACCTCATTGATCTGGCAATCCAGTGGCAGCTGTCCGGAAATTGTGGAACAAATAATATGGGCATCTTGGAAAACCCCCGCCCAGACCTCTTGCCTGAATTATTCAAGAAACAGCCCCAAACCGCCCCTGAATGCATTTTGAACCTTGCAGCATCCGCGCCTTTGCGAGGAAAAAATCAGTCCTTTTCGCCGCCGAGGTCGCAAATGTTGCAGGTGCTGCAGCTGAGGTTTTGGGCTTTGTAGGATTTTCCTTCCTTGGCGGCCTTGCGCATGTTGAGGGCATTCATGCCGGCGAGGAAAAGGCCGAGAATGATGAAGGCGCCGGGCGCCGTGTTCCAAATCGGCATTTTCTCCCTCCAGCTTGTCATCGCAACAAAGCAGCTCCGCGATCTTCCCCATGGAAATCGGAGCAGAAGAATTGGATGACTGCCGGATACCATGGGCTTCCAGCAAACCCGGATAACGCCCCAGCAGTTCCGACAACAGCAAGGGAGAAAAGCACTGGACATTATGTTGAACCTCTCTTTCGTATGTTTTCCCAATTTGCGAATCAACCGCGAATGCTGTGTTGCTTGCGGTAGGCCAACGGGCTTGTTCCGACGACCTTTCGGAACCCCCGGGAAAAATACTTGATCTCATCATAGTTTAGAGCCTCGGCAATCTGCGCAACCGACAGGTTGGTTTCCATGAGCAGGACGCAGGCGTGGTTCATGCGCAAACGCAGTACTTCCTCATACACCGACCGATCCAGCGATTTCCGGAAATGGAGCTCCAGCACGCGGCGCGAGACCCCTGTTGTGCTGGCGATCTCGCTTACTGTGATGCCTTTGCGGTAGTGCTCGCGGATATGGTTCAATGCGTTTGCCACTACCGGATCGTCAATCGCCACGATATCGGTCGACTGACGAGTGACGATGCGCGGCGCCGGGATGGGAATCGTGATTTCGCCGATGGCTTCCCCCTGCATCATGCGGTGCAAGACTGCGGCGGCATCATAGCCGGTTTTTTCGGCGTTAAGCACGATGCTTGATAGCGGCGGCGAGGCAAAGTCGCAAACCAGCTCATCATTGTCCACCCCCAGCAGGGCCACCTCTTCCGGAACCTTCACTTCGGCGCGTTTGCAAGCCTCGGATAGCTGGCGACAGCGGTCATCGGTGCAGGCAAACACCGCGCATGGCTTGGGAAGCGTCTTGATCCAGTCCGCCATGAAATCCGGCTCTTCCGCCCAGGATGACAACTCTTGCTCCGCATGGGATGGATACACATTGACGCTAAATCCTTTACCTAAAAGATGCTCGGCAAAAAAATGGCCGCGATCCACAGACCACCACATGTTCTCGAAGCCGCAGAACCCGAAATGCCGAAATCCTTTTTCAGTCAAATAATTGGCCGCCATGGTTCCGATCTGCCGGTCGTCCCCCAGTATGTTCGGGATTCCCTTGGCCACCCTGCTCCGGTGGCCGCTGAAAATCAACGGGATTCCCGATTCAAGCAGCGGTGCATCCAAGCTCCCCTGCTCGCGCATGACAATGCCATCGGGTTTCCAGCCCTTAATGCGCCTAATCCGCTCCACATGGGATAATTGTTCATAGAACGGCTCCTCCTGATAGAAGATCCACGAGCCGTGGGTTCGGGAGTACTGCGCAATGCCGCGCAGCAAGCCCCTCCCGATTTCACGGTCTTTTTCAATCAACAAGGCAACCCGGTGCGTTTTCATGCACACAATAAAGCACACTCCGCCATCTTTCGCAATATGGGAAATTAATAACGCATGACTGGGTTTCCCAAAAAGCGAACCGGCTCTAGGTTTGGCGTAAATGCAACCGACCTAAACAAAGGGAATACTCAATGAGCAAAAAAGTAGTGGTGGCAGGACACATCTGCCTGGACGTAATACCGGATCTGGACGAAATGCATCTGGAACGGCCCGGCGATTTCTATACTCCAGGGGCACTGAAAATCGCAAAACCGGCCAAGATCAGCACAGGCGGGCCAGTCAGCAATACCGGCCTGAACCTGACCAAGCTAGGGATCGACACCAGCTTGATGGGCAAGGTGGGCGCGGATGCCTTTGGCGACATGGCGCAATTGCTCCTGAAAAAGGAGTGGGGCATTGAAAACACGCTGGTTGTCGACGATGCGGCAAGCACCAGCTACACCGTGGTCGTCAATCCGAAAAACTTCGACCGCATGTTTGTCCACGATCCGGGCGCGAACAACACCTTCAAGGCCGACGATATCGATTATGGACTGGTGGCACAGTGCGACCTGTTCCATTTCGGCTATCCGCCGCTCATGCAGCGAATGATCGAAAACGACGGCAAGGAGCTTATCGAAATGTTCCGCCGCGTCCATGAGCTGGGTGTTACCACTTCGCTGGACATGTGCCTGCCGGATCCGCAGAAGGACAAGACCAACTGGCCCAAGATATTCGAGGGGCTCTGCCCCCACCTCGACCTTTACCTCGGCAGCGCGGAAGAAACCCTGTTCATGCTGCACCGCGATGAATACATGGCCTTGCGCGAAGCCTCCGACATGGATCTGCTCGATGCCTTCACCGGCGAAATGATGACCCGCCTCTCCGGCGAATTGCTGGAAATGGGCGTCCGCATTGCCGTGATCAAGAGCGGTGGACGCGGCTACTATGTCCGAACTCCCGGAAAAACCGTGCTCGAAACCATGGGCAAGGCAAAGCCGGAAGACATGGACGACTTTGAAAGCCGGGAAGTGTGGCATCCCGCGTTTTACTGTCCTGTGCCGCCGAACGCCACCGGCTCCGGCGATGCATCCATCGCCGGTTTCCTCAGCGCCTACCTGCGCGGGCTGCCGCTGCTGGATTGCATCATAACGGCCACCGCCACCGGTAGCGCCAGCGTGGAGAAGCCCGACGCCCTCAGCGGCGTGCCCGATTGGGACGGGGTGCAGCAACGGATCAAAAGCGTCCCGCTCGACCCGTTAATCGTCGAAGGGGAAGGATGGAGCACGGATTCGGAGCATTCGTTCCTGTGGATCGGCCCTTCCGACAAATCTAGAAAATAAGGAACCAAAGCGGCTGGCGCATCAGAGGATTCAGCAGAATGATGGACGGCAGAATAATAAAACCCTCATCACGAAAGATCATTCTGCCGCCCATTATTCTGCGAAATATTCTCCATTTGAGTGGGTTGAGGATCGTTCGCCAAGGAACGCATTTTGAATAGAAGTCGAAACGGAAGGAACCAATGAGCGTGGAAATAAAAACATTAAGTGCGGAAGCGGAGGCTGAAGCGGCAAGCCGCTATGCCGAACTCTACGAAAAGGCTTTGCCGGGTTCCGGCGGCATCGAGAAATCCCGACTGGAAATCGCGACCTTCAACTGCTCCAAAACATATGGGGAGTTCCAGGAAATCGGACTTGGGCTGGAAACCGTGGTGATCTTCCGGGACGAGTCGGGCGACGGCCACACCGGGAAGGTCCTGCTGAACCTGCCCGGCCAACTGCTGCTCGAACATGGCCATGTGGACACCATCGTCCTGAAGAAGGATGCACCCATTGCCGAGGGGTTCATCCCGCTTTCCAAACTGATCAACGGATTTAACGGCATCGTCAAATACGACTGCAACGGTTCGGCCGTCTGCGACGAAGCGGGGATCCCGGAATACATCTATCCGGAAGCGGACTACCAGATCGTGCAGGCGAAGAATGGAATCGATGTATATCCGCAGGAAAACGCAACCGATGTCGTTGAAATCCTTCCCGGAAAATCCGAAACCTTCAAGGCCGTTTATGGAGACGGCATCCTGTTTGCCGACACGGCACAAGTGATCTATACCCCGCCCGGCGTGGATCCCGATGCCATTCCCGATAAACTGCTCCCATTGGTTGAAAAGGTTAGGGAGGAACAGGCCATCACCACCAAGCGCATGATCCATATGACCAAAGGCATGAACGTGCTGTTGTCCAAGAATACGCGGCACGCCTTCCTCGGCGGCCTAGACGGATGCGTCTACCTTGAGTTTTCCACACCGTCCATGGACGAAGCCGACCGGTTTACCGACAAGAGGGTCATTCGATAAATCAATTTTAACCACCCGTTGCACTAGAGGAGTTTCCGAGGGATAGAGAGAGGAGATCTTTCTCTGTCTGCCTCTGTGTCCTCTAACGAGTGCAATGAGAGGGTGGTGAAAAAACCAAGGAGTGTAGAATGGTTGGAAGTTTGATAAAAAGAACCTACGTAGGTTTCGGTTTTGGCGCGATCCAATCGGGACTGCTACTGTACGAGGCATTTCAAAGCGGCAATCGTTGAAAGCTGGGAAGCGGAG
>JBDLHZ010000099.1:0-8215 GCA_039715135.1 Verrucomicrobiota bacterium | reverse complement strand
GATGATTCTGCAGGTGGTCGGCGACCCGGCCAAGATCAATGCACTTGAGGAAATGATCCAAAAGTTCAAGATTGTCGAATTCGTCCGTACGGGCAAAGTTGTCATGAGCCGCGGGCAGGACATCACTTGATTCCCGGCTATCGGGAAGCCCGAATAGATCAGGTTAGCATGGTGTCAGGGTTGAATTGTCGTCCTCGCCCTCGATCCATTCTCCGAGGACGAGGAGGAAGGACGAGAACGAGGACGATGCTTGCTTCAACCCGGCAAATCAACACCGACACTGTGCCAGTGTGAAGGGAGGGCTATTCGTGAGGGACGACGAAGCGTTTGTCTACTCCCCGGTTGACGGGGATGCCGACAATCCCGATCAGTTCCTTCATGAGGTAGTTCAGGTCGTCGCCGCTACAGCTGGCGAGGGAAAGCAGGTTGCGCTGGTCGGGAGCCACCTCGCCGGCATAGCCGTTGAGCAGCATTTCGAGCGAGGCGTTGATGGCTGTGAGCGGTTGCATCAATTCCTGGGCAATTTCCGCGATGCTGGATAGCAGTGCCTTGCGATCCATTTCCTGGGCGTGTCCACCAATGGTTCCGGTGTCTTCTTCGATTACATACAGTTGCTTTGAAAGGGAGTCGAGTTTTTCCTTGGTGGAGTGGGTGGCGTCGCCAAGGTTGTTGTTGGCCTGTCCAAGCAGATCCTCTACTTCACGTCCATCGGTTTCGCTCGACTTCATCAAGCTTTCGAGTTTTTCGAATACCGTAGCCAGGGAATCGAGACTCGCCGCGATGGGGAGGGATGAATCTTGTTTGCCCGCGTCGCGGCTTTCGACCACGATGCGGCGCCACTCGGAGGAGGGAATGCCGGTATTCGAGATCATTTCCTCCGCGGCATCGGCTCCTTTGGCGAATGCATAGTCTTTCATCTGCCGCTTGCTTGCCTCGATGCCCTCGCGATGCTCCATGTATTGGTTTGCCGCAAGTTCAAATCCAAGGTTTTCTTCCATCTCGCGGATGGTTTGCACAATTTGCCGATCCAGTTCAGGGTCGGATCCCCCGGCAATATCACGCATTTTTTCGAGCATGTTCTCTTCGAGCAGCAGCAAGGCCTTTTGCAGATCGGCGGTGCCTTCCTTGGTTTGGAAGGCGGGTTGCTTTCGCAAACCGTCGTAGGTGCGCCGCAGGCAGCCGAGGACGATGTCGCCGAGCGATTCGCCGGAGAGTTCGGTCGCCGATTGCCGTATGGCGACGGACTCCATGATCATTTGCCCAAGCTTGGCGGGATCCGATGCCAACTCTGTAAGCTCCTCGGAAACATTGCCGTCTTCAACATCCAGGTCGCCTTGAAGGAATGCCACGATTTGTTCCACATGCACAGGGGCTTCGCCGGATCCATCCCCCCCGCCAGATCCAGGGTCGGAGAGATCATCCTCAAGCACAAGTATGCCGTTGCCTCCCGCTCCGGCCAGATCGCTTTCGTTGGCAACAGTCTGGCCTTCCCGCACAGCTTGGAAGCGGGTTGCTTCGGTCGTGATATGCGAGAGTCCCGACTGGCTCATTCCCGCATTGAAATCCTCGGCTTCCTTGTTGGCCAGCAGTTCGGCGAGTTTCGCCAGCTCTGTTTCCGATATCCCGCGGGCGATGCGCAGGCCGGTGATGCGCAGTCGGACGAGACGGCGTTCGAGTGATTTCAAGAGGGTACCGGCTGCACTGACAGGGACTTCGTCGACCGTCATTACACCGTTGAAAGCACCAAGGTTGATTTTCTTGCGGTCGATGAACAGCGTTTGCATGGCAGCCAAGGCCGATTCGGTCGCCTGTTTGAATGCGGGATGGTGGGTGCCGTATGTTGCAATAATGTTGATGGAACGGCCCAGGGCATTGAGTGCGTCGAGCAATGCGGTATCCTCGATGGGCTGGAACATCCTGTCCTTGTCTTCTTTGGGTTGCATATCTACCCTCTTAAAATCCTTTGATTTTGGCTACTGAGGGCTTTGGAGCAGAAACCGTGCCGTTTTGATTGGTAGGACTTGATTGCCCGGCTTCCGGATACGGCGGAAAGAGGGTGCTCCAATGGCATCTTAAATGCTTATCTATTGGGTTTGTAAGGAGGGAAATCGTTGCAAAAACGAAGGGCGGTTTTCATTTTCCTTGAAACCAAAGAGGCGAACGAATGAAAAGAAACGGATTTACCTTGGTTGAAATTGCAGTCGTTGTAGCTCTTGTCGGCTTGCTGGTAGCCTTGGGCTCGATGGCCATTATGAAGGGCGTTAACAACTCCAGAATCAAAAACTCGCAGGCCGAGCTTGAGGTTCTTTCCGCCGCCGTGTTGCAACTGGCGTGGGATACCGGAAGGTGGCCGAACGGCGAGCCCCGGAACATTGTGAGCAGTGCGGAAATGTGGGATATTTCTCCAGATGCTTGTGGTTTGATGGGGAACGATGGGAGCTTTGGCAATAATTGGAAAGGCCCCTACTATGACGGCTCAATCCAAGATCAATGGGGTAATCCCTATTTTTTCGACCCTGATTATTCTACTACCAATGGTACTCGTGTCGTGGTTGGTTCGTTCGGTCCGAATGGCAAAGGCCCCAACCTTTATGACAGCGATGATGTCTATGTGTTGCTGGATGATTAAAAACTGGATAACCGCGCAACGCAAGGAACGTAGATGGCTATCCCCTTTTTTCTGTTCATGACCTATTTCCGGGGAGAAGTAGTGCTCTGGCATCTGCCACCGCTTTCCCCTTCGGAGTGAAGCGGTACTACACCCTTGTCGCCAAAAAGTGTAGCAACGCTTCACCAGAGCGAAGCGAAGGAAAGCGTTCCCCGAAAATGGGGCATAAACTTTTTTTTTTGCATTCCATGCGTTCTTTTGCGGTTAAAATCAAGGTTGCATATTCCCCATCAATACCGGGACAACAATCCCTAAACGTGACCCGTCTTCGCTTCCGCTGCAGTGCGACAAGTGCGTGGCTTTGTTTGGGGAGGTGTGGGCAGGGGAGAGGTTGGGATAATTAAAACCGCCACCCCCCTCCACACTTGCCACTCGCACCCCAAAAAGGGGCACGGCCCGGTCCCAAGGGGGGAGGACCGAGCCGTGCATATTTACAGGTTTGGGAGGAAGCCTGTAAAATTATTTTTGCCAGGCGGCAACCACCGGCCATGAAGGGATGGGGGTGGTGTCCCACGGCGGGGTTGGAATGCTTTTGACATAATGAATGGTATCCGAAACACCGCCTTTCTTGACGGTGCCGTTTATAATCAGCTGGCCATGTAGTTCCCCGTTGCCCGTCTGGGTATAGTCGCCGGTTTTGGCGTAGACCAGTCCTTCGATTTTTCCACCCGATGTAACCTTGATGTCTCCATCCCTCGAAGCCATTGCGAATGTCGTGGTTGTGGGGGAGATACTTGCCGATCCGGCAATGGTAATGTTTCCGGTGGCGATAATGGAGCCATAGATGATTGCGCCGCTATCAATCACAACATCTCCATCGACCCACAGGACACCACCGGCGGGGGTGTAGGAGGTGCTGGTGTAAAAATCTCCCACCTTGACTTCGGCGTTTGCATCCGCCCAGTTGAAGTAGGGCGTCAGGTCGATGTCGGGAATCTGTACCGGGGGAACCGGTTCTTCGGTATAGCCTCCGGTAATGGTGGCGTGGGTGTGGGGATGTACGGGTAGTCCGGTCAAAGAACCATTAATCGTCACATTGCCGGTGGAAATCTTGCCGGAAGAAGAAATGTCGACTTGCGTGTCTGCGTTTCCACGGATTCTAATGGAATTGTTCGAATGCATTTTTGCATTGGGGGAACTCATGGATCCGGTTCCGCCAAAATCAAAAGTGCTGCCGCTGAGAATGGCATAGTTGAAGCCTTCCATGTTGGAATAGTCGGGGAATTGGGGGCCGCCGGCGTTTTCGTCGTCGATAAGGATTTCAACCGCACGGGTGGCATCGCCGCATTTCCCGACCGAATTGACGATCACATACTTGTTGCTGACGGGTGTCAGCGTAATATCGAAAGAGCCGTCTTCATAGCTGGTTTGTGCGGTCAAGGAAGCGTTGCTTCGCTGCTCGAAATCGATTGAGAGGATGGAGTAGGCATAGTCGATTCCCGCCTCGGCGTAGGCGAGGGCCTTTACTTCGTCGACCAGTTTTCCAGCCGTAAATGCCCGCTGCCCGCCGATTTGGATGAGCATTCCAAGCATGAGTGAGATGGCGGCGATAATGAATAGCACTGAAACCAGCGCGAAGCCTTTTTTGTAGTACAATTTATTTTTCATGATATGACTCCCTTTACTTTCCGCTATTTCTAGGGGTTAACTCCACTTGCAGGGACGAGGTGACTCGCCGGGATTCCTTGTTCATAACCAAAACGTTCTTGTAGATTTCCAAATCGACAATGAGGGCGGAGCGTAGTGGATTTCCGTCCACGCTGATCTCGAACATGCCATAGTTGGGGCCCTTGGTGAAGATGCCTCCAATATTCACCAGTTGCCGTTCCCCGGCCCAGTCGATGGTGACATCCTTGAGCTTTGGAGTGAAGTCGCCATTCGTGTCGGAGGCGAGCAGCGCCTGGAACTGGATATAGCGCTTGTAGGAAGTGCCGACGGAGCGGGGGTTGACCGCCGAGGCTGCAACCAGATCCCAATCGGAGGCATCGGAAAGGTCGGGCTGGTCGCCGGAGCGCACTTTCATCAAAAGGGATGTGCCTGCAGGGATTTCAGCGTTCCATGAAATATCGCCAAAGTGGGGGTTCGGGAGGTGCGTATCGAATATCTGCGAGGTGTATTCCCCGTCCGCGGGATAGCTGGTAAAGAGGGATTTTAGCCCGATGATAGAGCTGGTATTAATCACCATCCCCGTACTCAGAGTGATCTGACACTCATGTTGCGGCGTGCTAGAGTTTACCCATATTGCCGGAAAACACTTGTTTTTGTCGTTTGGGAGGTCGAAAGTTACTATATAGTTATTGGTGGCATTGATTTCGAAATCGATGGGATCGGTTGTTGCCGTTGTGCCTTTGGGTATTGTCGTCGAGGCAGTGGAGGCGCCACCACCAAACGTGGCCAGCGGTGAGCTGTTGGCGTACCCCGACAAATCCACGATTTCCCATTTGTCGCTTTCGTGGATCTGGACATTGTCAACCTGCAGGGTTCCGTTATCGTTAGCTTGGAAGGTTAGCTGGCATTTTTGGCCATTGTAGGCGATCCAGCCTCCGTTGGTGGCCAGTTGAGCACCGTTGACATGGACGGAAATGGAGCAGTTGGTGAACATGAGTGCCGTGTTTGTGTCCGATGAAGAATAATATGATCCGGTCTGTTCTTCGGCTCTCCACGCGATGTCGTTGCCGCGCAACTTGACCACAAAATCCTGTGGAAGCAAGGTTTCATCGAATATGAATTCGGTATCTTCCGCTTCATAGCCCAAGGCTCCGAAATTGGTCTCTTCCCACCGGTCGTTGTCGAGGCTCAGCGAGAAGCTGTTCCCGATGCCGGTGGCGGGGAAGACGAGTTGATAGTTGCCTTTCCAGTCGCCGGGCATGTACTGGATCGCGGCCGCTGCCCCGGATTGTGCGGAAGCCGGCAGTTGGGCTTCGGCTTCGCGCGCACTGTAGGAAGGGGAAACGAACAGTTGGTCGATGCCTATCTTGTATCCGCCGCTGTTGCTGTTTTTGTCGATGACCTTGAAGGTGAACTCATGGGTACCCGGATCCAGCAGGATATAGCCCAGGCTGGAGCTGTCGCGGGAGAGCATGGGCGAATAGGCATCGAACCGTCCCTCCTTGGGTCTGATTTCCCAGTGGAGCAGGTTCTTGAAAATCACATGGGAGGAGGCGTTAAGGCCGTTGTAGGTGGAGTTCCCGTCGCCAAAGTGGACTACGCTTTCGAGCTGGGCCTGGCGTTGGGCGTCGGTGAGCGAGTTGTCGCGCGGCCGGAAGGTGGTCACGACCAATTGGTTCGGGGTGGTGGGGCGAATGTGGTAGATTACGGTCTCGTCCCACAGGATGTTTCCATCGCTGTCCGTCTCCATGAGTCCATCGCCGTCGCTGTCTTCCGCCATGGGGAAACTGATTGCCTTGTAGGGGCCGGCTCCGGACGGGTGGTAGAACATGGTGTCGAGCGATGAAAGGCGCAAGTCCTTCTTCAGCCGCTCCATGGCCAGCTGGACATCGATATCCAGATCGTTCTGCACATCGCCCTGGTTGATGTTCTTCAATGAAAACATATATCCCGAGAGCGCCAAGGCCAGTGCCATGGCGAGGAGTACGACAGCGGCGGCGACTTCGACCAGCGTGAATCCGTGTTTGTGGTTTATATTCATTCTCTCCTGTCCTGTCTACGGCCCGTGCGGCGCCGGCGCGGTTCCCCCGCCGGATTCCAGGTATTTGGCGAAATAGGTGCTGACTTCCTGCTTGGCCGGGGTGAAGGCCAGGGTTTGCCGGTTGCGGAGATCGACGGTTACCGTTAGCTCCAGCAAGTTGCTGTTGATGTTTCTGACCGTCGTGCTGCGCCGGTAGTTTCCCAACGCATCCGGCATGCCGCTGGCATCCACCACCACATTGTTTTCCAGGAAATCATCGACTTGCCCAAAATCAAAGGTTCGCACGAGCTCCATCCGGTTTTTGGCAATGTTGATCGCCGTATAATGTGCGCGCGCCATATCCGTTATCTTCCTGTGCGACATCAGGAGCTTGCAGGTACCTGTGCTGAAACCGGCAAAAATTGTTAGCGCCACAATGGTTTCCACAATGGTCGTTCCGGCGCGGTTCCTTCTCTTTTCCACGTCTCGGAGGGTATCTGTTCCTTCGGTTGTATCTGTTTTTTTCATGGTTTGAGCTGTCTGCGCAATTAGTCGGCCATTAATGAAAGCAACACATATGCCAAATACACCTGATTCTCAGGCTGATGGCGAAATAGGTTGAAACCCTAGTGTTTACGGCTATTCCGGGTGGAAAAACCGCAATGAATTCCGGTGGAAAGAACGGTTTTATCGCACTGGTGCGAAAAAACATGGAATTTCCAGAGGGTGGATGGCTCCAGCCCCTGGAACGGATAGCGGCCCGGCCGGATTATCTTTGGATGCGGTAGAAGCGGTGTCCTTCTGTTGGTTCGCCGCCGGATGTGGCGGTGGTGAAGTCGTCGAGGAAGGAACTGTTGGTTCCCGTGGCTTCGAGCATCCCGTTGCTGATGAAGGGTTGCCACATAATGTTGCTTGCCCCGAGATCGTCGGTGTACTCGATCCAGTAGGTGTAGCCCGAAATGGAGTTGAAGGCGATGCCCAGCTCTTCGGACACCATCCAGCCAATCGAGTGGATCGAGAAGTTTTCTGGCCAGAAGGCTTCGGTCATCAGCACCGGCGGGCATTTGTCGTTTGCGACCCACAGGTCGTATAGATCCTGTCCGTTGCTGTCGGTCGTGTTTTCATCCCGCAGGAATTCGATGAACTCCTTGCTGGTGCTCTGGTAGTAGAGCTGCACGTCGGCACGTACCGCTTCCGCAGGCATGGCATAATAGACCTCGTCCCAATACTGCCCGTCGTCATAGTGGTGGCCGACCGGCGCACCGCCAAAGGTTTCGAATTCGCTATTGGTGAACCCGCGCGGTGGAATCCGATTGTCCTCGTAGACCTGATTGTTGAGCACAAAGTGGAGCGATGGGCCGGGATCCATGCCGACCACCGATGCCAGGTTTGTTCCGATGCCGGGATGGATTTCATAGACCATCGTGTCGTTGGTAAGCACGGCGTCCACGGGGTCGTAGCCGCCAAACTCGTCGAGTAGCGCATTGCCATCATCGTAGAAGCGGACATTGATCCACATGCGGCGTCCTTCCGGATAGCCGGTCGGGAGCTTGTGGCCGGTATCGTTGATGACGGTTACCCGCAGGTCGCCATCGATCACCTCGGCCTGCATGCGCGCGGCCTTGCCGAGCATGTATTCCGCCCGGACGGCGCCGTTGGAAAGAGCCGCCGCCGTTTCAGCATCCAGTCCGGCATGGTCGGGAAGAATCCGGGCGAGCCACGAACTGCCGCCGGTCATGTCGTGCAGCGGAAGGTCGGCGCGCATGGGTACGTCCCCGAACTGTGCCGGATCGCAACCCTGCCCGAGGATGTCGGGCATGTGGCAATCCTGGCAGCTTGCAACCATTCCGCCATCCTTGTTGCCGGCAAACTGCGGGGCATAGACCCCGTTGGAGGTGTTGTAGGCACTGTGCAGCCAT
>JBDLHZ010000098.1:0-8236 GCA_039715135.1 Verrucomicrobiota bacterium | reverse complement strand
GGCTTCGATTTTGGAGAGATCAAGTACATGGTTGATAATATCGAGCAACATGGCCGAGGATTGAAGAATGGTGTTGATGCAGTTGTGTTGTTCAATATTAAGCGATGTGTCGGCAAGCAGTTGCACCATGCCCACGATGCCGTTGAGCGGGGTTCGGATTTCATGGCTCATGTTGGCAAGAAACTCGCTTTTGGCTTGGCTGGCGTTTTCAGCGACCTTGCGGTCGTTTTCCGCTGTTTCCTTGGCATTTTCAGCCATGGATAGGGCGGCAAGGCTCCTTCTCTCCGCTTTCTTGCGCAAGGTGATATCGCGTAGGTGTAGCTGGATCGTTTCCTTGCCGCCGTGGCGCTGAAGCGCACTAGTCATTTCAATGGTGACAACCGCCCCGTCGGATGCACGGCAGGAGCTCTCGCACCGTTTCAGTTCGCCTGAAAACCACCGTTGCACATTCGATTTCACATCTCCGTGAACTTCCTCGGGAATCAGGTCGTATAGGGTCTTGTTCAATACGTTCAGCTTGTCGTCCTTCACCAGTGTGCATGCCTGGGAGTTGGCGGAAACGATGTTTCCATCACGATCTATGACCAAAACGGCAGCCGGGGCGTTTTCAAAGAGTTGCTGCAGTCGCTCTTCGTTCTCGGCATGTAGCATGATGGTTCGTTGGAATTTTCGCACCAAAAGCACTACCGGAATGGTAGCCATGACAACAATTAGCAGTGTAGCCGCAATCCCCGCTAGAACGATTCCAAATGGTGATCGAGCGTGTTCCGTAGATTCATAATCCAGCCACTTGGCCTGGATTTTCTGAAGGGTTCCGTTTCGTTGTGCCTTGGAAATAGCTTTATTCAATAGATTGAGCAAATCATGATTCCCATCGGCTACCGCCATGCATAACCGTGCATTGAACAGCGGTTTTCCCACCCGCTTTACATCGGTCCGGCCTGTGGAATGGAGATCATGCTCAATAACCGGTTTATTGCCGATCAAGGCGTCAACCGCACCCTTTTCGAGTAGCTTGAAACATTCGTCGACCGTGGAGATGTATTTGATCTCGCAATCAATATCCCGGGCCAGCAGCTCAATCCGGATTTGGCTTAATTCCATGGCGGCAATGCTGCGTCCCTCCAGATCGTCGAATCCGGAAATGTCGCTGCAATCGCTGCGGACATAAAGGGAGACCGGTATGGATTGGATTGGATGGGTAAAGTCATATTCCACATCTTGCGAATTGGAATAAAAGACACTGGTCACAACATCCACTTTGCCCCCCATAGGCTCTTCTGTCGAAGGGGTCGCAATCCGTGCCTTGAAGCCCACTTCTGTGGCCATCCATTGCACCAACTCGGTATCCATTCCGCTCGCCTGATTCTTGTCGATGGATCCAAACGGGGCAATTCGGGGTTGTACAGCAAATACGATTTCCTCCTTGCTGGACAAATATGCCCGTTCCCCGTCACCGAGGGGCATTGTCCAAGCTGGCTCCACGGAGATTGCCAACCCAAATCCAAGAAGTGCTAGATGAAGATATCTCATGGAATCGCTTCCCCGTTTTTCCGTTTTTGAACGCAGCATTTTGCGCATCCATCGCATAGGGATTCCCATTCGTTGTGGGTCAGGTTGCCCAGTTCTTTCGCTTCCCAAAATCTTTCATTTTCCATTGTGGATTCCAAATACCTATAACTAGAGACTTGTTCATAGCATGTACCATGCCACCCATCTATTTTTGCCACTGCCACCATCGACAAATACAAAACCAAGCAACCGTTTGAATAAGACAGTACGTGGAGGAAATCTACCGTGGCAAGGAGGAGGAGCTTCGCAAAAACAAAACGGCAGCCGAAGGGGGTTGGAAAAGAAAAGCGTTAATAGATGCGGCCTTGACACAACAAGTGCAAATAACTACATTTTTATCTTATCTATATAATTATTAAACGGCTCGTTTGTTTATGGATTCACCAAGTCAATGAAAAGCGATGGCCGGTTGATGCTAGACGTTGGTTTCAGAAAATGGAGAAGAGATGAAAAAGTGGTTGGTCTTCCTGTATATCGTTGCGTTGCTCCCCGGCTTCAGCGCCCGGGCGCTGTTCAGTAGAGTCCAGGGGATAGAGGAAGTCCGCATCAAAAGAGTGGCGGTGTCGCAGGTGAATCCTTCGTTCATGGCGGTTGCTTCCGGCAATTCCCTTTATATAGGCAAGGACGGCGGAGAAACTTTCCGCAAGACCGCCGTGCTCAAGGATGAACAAATAGCCCATGTCTTCATCGACCGCGATCCCGCCTCCACGGTCTATCTGGCCGGTACCCGGCATTGCTACAAGGTTGGCGAGGACACCGACAGGATCTTTTCCGCCGCCGACAAGGAAGGGATCAATTTCATCATCAAGCATAAAGGTTATGTCTTCGTGGCCACCAGCGCCGGGCTTTACCATGCCGATGAATCCCTGCTTGACTGGAAGGCGGTCCCCGGCCTTGGGGACAGCGAAGTCTATTCCGTGGAAGGGTTCGGCGACAACATCTACCTGGCTTGCGACAGCGGGGTTTATCTTTTCCGTCCCGGCGGCGCTTTACGCCGGCTTTTCGTGACCAGAAGCAGCGCGGAGGGAGAGAGCCTTAAGCCCTATCTGGTCAAAGCCGATACATTGACTCCCGCACGGCTCTGGCTTTGCACCAACAAAGGGGTGTTCTGTTCCAGCAACCGGGGAGAGACCTGGCGGAAATTCCCTATAACCGGAGCCGACAACGTTTCGGCATACTGCATGGCCCAGCCCCTTTTGGAAAACAACTGCTTCTACCTATGCACCGATGCCGGATTTTTCAAGGTCGACATCACCAACGGCAGTTCCCGGCCGTTGTACGAAGGGCTTTCCACTTCAAAGATAAGGTGGATGGATTTCGCCGCCTCCGGGGAAATCTATCTGGCGACCGACCATGGCCTGTTCAAGAGCGGGCAATCCACCGTCGCCCCGCCCTCGCGACCCAGTCTGGAGGAAATGATGAAGGGCGAGCCACCGATCCACCAAGTCCAGGACGCCGCCTTGCGCTATAATTCGGTGCATCCCGAAAAAGTCGTAAAGTGGCGGCAACAGCTCAAATACAGGGCCTTGCTGCCCCGGCTCAGCGTGGACTACGACAAGACCATAGGTTCCAGCTTCACCCAAACCGGCTACTACTATGCCGAAGGACCCTATGATTGGGGAGTGTCGTTGACATGGGATCTGGACGAATTTATATGGAGCTCCTACGAAACATCCATCGACAACCGCACCAAGCTCACCACCCAGTTGCGCATGGACATCCTTGACGATATCAACAGGCTCTACTTCGAGCGCCTGCGCCTCAAGCGGGAGATCGCGGCCGCCGACCACCATAGCGAAGACATCGTCCTCAAGGAACTCCGGCTGCATGAGCTGACCGCCACGCTCGACGGCTATACCGGGGGGTATATTACCCGGGAACAGAAAAACCAAAGCGAAAGGATATCATATAATGATATATCTACAAAAAGGGGCAGGCATCCTGAATAGCGCTAACTTAAGGTGTTTCGCGTGGATTTCCGACGCAACCCCGCCATTTGCGAGGAAGGCTCCTTTGTAGTGTTCTCGAAGCGAAGTGGAGAGAATTCCGAACGTACAAAAACCCTCTCCGCGATGCTTCGAGGGAACTACAAAGGAGTACGAGGGTTCCGCACACGATTCCCGGGAATTTCCACATACGTTATCCGATGCATGCTGGCGGAAACCCTTTAAGCAAGGTTAGAATGGCGCGTGGAAAATTTGCGTATAATAGATAGGTCCTACTTAAGTCAGCGCCATTCGGGTCAGTCCTTGAAAATTGGCATCCTCCCTTCCCCTCGAAGAGCCTGATACTTCGGGCCATCCCCATCCCAACCGACGATTCGGTGTTCTTTCCTGTTTCCAAAAACAGGGAATTCCCCTATATACACGGGCACTAAAAACAAGGAATACAAATGCCGATTTTTGAATACAGATGCAAAAAGTGCGGAACCGCGTTCGAGGCGCTGGTGTCCAATGCCGATGCCAAGGCAACGTGCGAAAAATGTGGATCGAAGCAGACCGAAAAGCAGCTCTCGACCTTCAGCGCCAGTGTCGCCTCCGGCTCGCCCATCCCCTGCTCCACCGGAAACTGCCCCACCTCCGGCATGGCCGGCTCGGGCTGTTCCACCGGAACCTGTCCGCTTGGCTAATCCCGCATCCCGAATCCCGTATCCCGTCATGAACATTTCAACCTATCTCAAACACAACCAAGCCCTCGTCGATGGCGCACTGAAGGATTGCCTGCCTGCCGAAGGAACGCGGCCGGCCATCCTGCACGAAGCCATGCGCTACTGCGCCCTCAACGGCGGCAAACGCATACGCCCCATCCTATGCATCGCCACCGCCGAAGCATTCGGCAAAAAGGCGCTGGTTCCGGCGATTGCCGTTGAACTGTTCCACTGCTCCACGCTTGTCCACGACGACCTGCCCTGCATGGACGACGACGACCTGCGCCGCGGCATGCCGACCTGCCACATTAAATTCGGCGAAGCCAACGCCGTGCTTACCGGCGATGCGCTGATGATCCACGCCTTCCAGATACTGGCGGAACATGGCGATCCCCGCCTTTCACTGGAGTTGGCAAAGGCCGCCGGATCGCTCGGCGTGATTGCCGGGCAGGTGGAGGACCTCGCTGCCGAGGGGAAGGAACCCGATGCCGACCTGATCGAGTTCATCCACATGAACAAGACCGCCATCCTGATCCGCGCCGCCATCCGCATGGGCGCCATCGCAGGAGATGCCGGAGAGGATGAACTGGAAGCCTTGAGCGTCTTCGGCGAAAAAATCGGCCTCGCCTTCCAGATTGAGGACGACATTCTCGACGAAACCTCCACCGACGACATTCTTGGAAAGCCGGCCGGCTCCGACCTCGAACAGCACAAGCTAACCTATTCCACCGTCCACGGCATGGCTACTGCAAAGGCCGAGGTCAAGAAACTGACCCGCGAAGCCATTGCCGCGCTGGATCCGCTTTCATGCAACACGGAAGCCCTGCGCGCCATTGCGGATTACCTCATGAACCGGGAATACTAATGCGGCTTCGTTGAAGCCGTTGAAATCGTTAAAACCGTTGAAACGCTTCGCTCGTTAAACCGGCCCCAACGACTTCAACGGCTTTAACGATTTCAACGCATTTAACGAGGCCTATTCCCCCAACGCTTCGAGGAAGCGTTCGGCTTCGAGCGCGGCGGCGCAGCCGGTGCCGGCGGCGGTGACGGCCTGGCGATAGATGGCGTCGGAGACATCGCCCGCGGCATACGCGCCCTCGATCTTCGTCTTTACGCCGTCGGCAATCAAATAGCCGGTTTCGTCCATGTCGAGCTGACCGACGAAAGCGTCGGTATTCGGCTTGTGGCCGATCGCCGAGAAATATCCAGTGCAATCGATCTTGGAAATTTCGCCGGTTTTCACGTTCTTGATGTTCACTCCGCATACACCGCTGTCGTCGCCAAGAACTTCATCCACAACGGAATCCCACGCAATCTCGATCTTTTCGTGGTTCATGGTGCGCTCGGCCATGATCTTGGAAGCACGCAACTCGTCGCGGCGGTGGATTAGCGTGACCCTGGAAGCGAAGCGGGTCAGGAACATGGCCTCCTCGCAGGCGGTGTCGCCGCCGCCAACGACCACGACCGGGACATCGCGGTAGAACGCGCCATCGCAAGTGGCGCAGGCGGAAACGCCGCGGCCAATCAGCTTTTGCTCGGACTCGATGCCGAGGTAGCGGGCGGTGGCACCCGTCGCAATGATTACGGTTTCCGCCTCAACCACTTCGTCGCCGGTGAGCGTCAGCTTGAACGGGCGTTCGGAAAGGTCGGTCTGGGTCACTTCGCCAAACTGGAACTTGGCGCCGAAGCGCTCGGCCTGGGCGCGCATCTGCGCCATGAGCGTCGGCCCGTCGATGCCTTCGGGAAAGCCCGGGAAGTTTTCAATGTCATTGGTGGTGGTAAGCTGCCCGCCGGGCTGCATGCCCTCGATCACGAGCGGCTCGAGGTTGGCGCGGGCGGTGTAGATGGCGGCCGTATAACCGGCCGGGCCGGCTCCGATAATGACTACTTTTTCCATGGCAGATTCCTTTTCGTTGGTGAAGTGAATGGGAAAGAACTACAGGATCGGCGCTGGATTTTCAAACGCCTTTACATTCAATCAGACATCCTTGGCTTTCAAGCAGGCAAAACCTAGTGCTTCGTCACGCTTGTATTGTCGGGTGTAGAAGAGTAGCTCGAAATTCTGTTTCGAGTTCGCAAACGCACCGAGCCGGACGGCAACGCGAAACAGAATTTCGCGCTACGACAATCAACCTCAACCCATCAATTAAAACATGACAGCATACTGGCAGAAAATCAATTTAGGTATTTACATGCCTAAATGGGTTAAAGTAAAAGTGAAAACATGAAAACAAAGTGGAAGATGGCAGTAGTCGTTGCAATGGCAACAGGAAGCCTGAACATGGCTGGCGCCGATATCATATGGCCGGCAGACGGGGACTGGACGGCGCTGATGAGCGGAACGGATATGTACCATGATCCCAGCGGCGACCAAACCCCCGCCTCCATCGATCTGGTCGGAACCACAGACACCTATTCCGCCGGCTATTGGGCTCTTGTTGAAGACGGCGATATTATCGGCGGCACAACAAACGATGCCTTTATGTTCCGGATGCGTCTTCGCGCCAATGGGGATGGAAAGAATTATGCCTGGCAGACGCTCCTGGATACCGATGGCGACGCCTCGGATGTGGAATGGATCTTCCAGCTCGTCCAATCCGGCAACCCAAGCAACCGGGGCGTTGAACTCATCAAGACCGCGGTTGGCGGCACGACACTCGGCGATATCAATATTGGTAGCAACACCGCCGCCTGGCTGGGTGGGATGAGCCTATATTCGCGTTGGAGCGCCATAACCGGCAGTACGGATTTCCATGTCGATCTTGCCATTCCGTGGAACGAGTTTAGCACGATTACCGGCGTGGCAGAGATCGGGCAGATCCGCACCGTGCTTGCAACATCGACATCGCACGCCAACACCGGCAAGGATGCCCCGCTAGGCCTGGCTCTCACCGACCAAGTCAGCGACGTCCTGTCCGAGACCATTCCCGAACCGGCCGTAGTGTCTCTCCTGCTGGGCACAGGCGGAGGCATGGTTTTCTTCCGCCGCATATTCAAGCGCAAAAAGGAAGACCAACCAAGCTAACCTTGATGCTCTTCAAACCTGATTCCCTCCCCGGTTTCCAACCTTTGGAAGCCGAGGTTTTTGCTACCCCGTCGCGACGAATATCGCTCCCTTCCAGCAAAACATGAGTAAAACCGAGTCATATTACATAATTGTTTTATTATAAATGATTTGCAGTTTGACAGATCCCGGTTATCCCATAAAATGACTCTATTCTAAACAACAAGCAGGAGGATACCATGAAGGAGTTGAGTCGTAGTCGGTTGGTTTATCTCGCACTATTGTTTGTCATCCCGCTTGCCTCCCAGGCAAGGAATCCGTACAAGAAAACCTTCTTCGAAGATGTCTATCCTTCCGCAGACGGAACCATCCTTTCCGATGTGGCCAGCAATCCGGGGCATTGCGGAGCCTGCCACTACAACTTTGACGGCGGCGGGAACCGGAATCCATACGGCGCGGAGATGGAAGCCGCGATGGATGCCGGCAACAGTGATGAGGCGGCAATCCTGGCAATCGCCTGGGACGACTCCGATGGCGATGGCTTTCCAAACGAAACCGAAATCACCAACACCAACAGCTATTCCAATACCCCGACCTTCCCCGGCCTAAGCGTCGCCAATCTCGGTGGCGTGAGCCTGGTTGACGTAGAAGACATAGAAGATTATTTAACACCCTCGACCGGCATAGACACAAACCCGCCCATTGTAACGGTCTTCAACCCCAATGGTGGGGAAACCGCAACCGGGAATGCCGCCACCACGGTTTCATGGAATGCCACCGATGCCAGCGGCATCGCGGGAATCGACATCTATGTTTCGCTCGATAGCGGATCAAACTACACGCCTGTCGCACTCAACATTCCAAACAATGGAAATTTTACATGGTTTGTTTCCAACCGCCCAACCAGCAACGCACTGATCAAGGTGGAGGCCATCGACAATGCCGGGAACGAGGGCGAAGACGTAAGCGCCGCCGTGTTCACCATCATCTCGACAAACGGTTTTCCCGGCACC
>JBDLHZ010000097.1:0-8265 GCA_039715135.1 Verrucomicrobiota bacterium | reverse complement strand
CACCAGCACAAGCGTCGTGAGGGCGACGCTAATCAACGCCGCCCGCGCCCCTGAGAGCTTGAGCGCATTGTACACCTCGGTCGAAAAGGCATTGGCCAGCATGGCATTGATCCTGTCCTGGATGGGCCCCAACCCGATGAGGGCCGACGAGCCGGCCACCAGCGCCCAAAATGCGCCCGTGCTGCTGGCGCGTTTCCAGTAGAGCCCGCCCAGAAGCAGGGCGAACGCACCGGCGAAGTAGATGGCTCCCGTCACCCCCATGTAGTCGAAGATGTCCAGGCTGCCTTTATAGACCAGGCCCCAGAACAGAACCCACAGGCCGATGACGACGATGAGTATCCGAGAGACCAGTATCCTGTGCCGGGGGGAGAGTTTGTTGCCCATGAGCGGCGCAATCACGTCCTGCGTCAGGACGCTGCTCCAGCAGAGCAGGTAGCTGTCGTGCGTCGACATGAATGCGGCGAGCATGGCGGCGCTGATCAATCCAATGAAGCCGGCAGGCAGGATGTTCCCCATGAAGATCGGCATGGCCATCAGGTTGGGTAGAGCTTCTTCGCCACCCGGCAGGATAAAGCTCTTTTCGGGTGTAACGGTGCCACCGATCTGGTTGATCCAGACGAAGGCGCAGATGCCCCAGAAGCAGGGGATGAGAAAGCGGATCATGTAGGAGATGGAGCCGAAGGAAAACTGCCGCTTCACCGTGGCGGGCGAGGCCGCCGCCAGCGCGCGGGAGACGGAGGTCGGCCATATGGCGCAGCTCACCAGACCGATTAGGGCCGCGAACGCCACGTATTCAGGGCCGAACTCCCCCTCGGCCAGCGGATTGAATCCAGCTTCGCCCTGGACGTTCCGAACAGTCTCGAAAATGGTATTCCAGCCCAGATGCCTGATGGCCAGCATCGAGGCGATGATCATGCCGAACGACAGCACGACGAACTGTACATAGTCGGCGATCACCACCGACACCATGCCACCGAGGCAGGTATAGACGAGCACGATGGTGATCAGGAAAACCATGACCGCAGGCAGTGCCCAGTTGCTTGCCGAAAGACCGGTCACACCCACAATGAACATGGAGCCAATCTTGAGGAAGAGACCCATGTTCAGTATCCCGCCAAACGACATCATGATGCCGCCGAGAATGCGCGTCTTCCGGTCGAACCGCCTTTCGTAGAATTCCGGGATCGTGAGCACCTTCATTTCCCGAAGGCGGTACAGGAAGAAGCCGCTGAGGCCGACCGCCAGTGTGACGATGCCCGCAATCAGCGCAATATGGAACGTGGCGAACCCGCCGACAAAGCCTTTCTGGGATTGATACATGACGGTGATGAGACCCAGCTCCGTGCCCGTCAGCGTGGCGATGCCCAGCGCCGTTCCCAGACCCTTGCCGGCGCAGACAAAGTCGTTCATGTTCCGGATAAACCTGCGCACGAACAGACCGATGCCTAGCGAAATCATCGGGTAGACGATGATCAACACCCAGTCGAAGGCACTAAAGTTCGTAGCAAAGGAATTAGGTTGCATGGATCTCCCTATGGCTGAACCGGCGGATCATCGTCTGGCGCAAGCCTGTTTGTCAATCTTCCTCGCGAAAAGGCGCCCATTCGGGTTCGTTGTTGAAGATCCAGTCGTAGTATTCGCGGCCCGACAAGGAAGAGGCGGCCTCGGAATCACAAACCACCTGCACATTGGGATGGAGCTGGATGGCCGTTGCGGAAACCATGGAGGTGATGGGACCCTCCACGGCCTTGGCCAGAATCTCCG
This sequence comes from Verrucomicrobiota bacterium, assembly GCA_039715135.1. Classification (GTDB taxonomy): domain Bacteria; phylum Verrucomicrobiota; class Kiritimatiellia; order Kiritimatiellales; family Pontiellaceae; genus Pontiella. The sequence continues at coordinate 6,501 of JBDLHZ010000097.1, read as the reverse complement.
CCTTGGATTCGCCGGTCACAAGAACCAGCAGCCGCCGGGCTTCCAGAATCGTGCCGACCCCCATGGTGATGGCGCGGCGCGGCATGTGCGCCGGATCGGCAAACTCGCCCGAGTTCTCGGCGATGGTCATCGGGGTCAATGCCTTCGCACGCGTACGCGACTGCAGTGCGGAGAGCGGTTCGTTAAAGCCGATGTGCCCGGCGCAACCAATCCCCAGCAGTTGCAAGTCAATGCCTCCCGCTTCGCGGATGGACTCCTCGTACCGCCGCCCCTCGCTCTTTTCGTCTTGCGTCATCCCGTCCGGAAGGAAGGTGTTGCGCTTATCGATGTTGATGTGGTCGAAGAGGTGGTGGTTCATGTAGTAGCGGTAGGAGTTTTCGTCCTCCGGCGGCAGGCCGATGTACTCGTCCAGATTGAATGTGCGCACCAGCGAAAAATCCAGCCCCTCCTCCCGGTGCAGCTGCACCAGCTTGGCGTAGAGGCGCTCCATCGTGCGCCCCGTGGCCAGCCCCAAAACAAGCTGGGGCTTGGCCTTGACGGCGGCGGCAATCAAGCGTGCCGCCAGCCAGGAGGCATCCGTTTTAGCTGGGCGTACAACAACTTCCATTTATGCTCCGTATTCCGGCTTGTGCAAATCGGAACCAAACAATACCGGCTTGTCCGAAAGATTGTCGATCAGCAACTGCGTTTCATCCTTGCCTTCGGTCAGCGGCAGAGCCACCTGACCGCCCTCGACCACGGAGCGCATCATGGCGGCCATGGTCATGAAGCCCTCGTAGGCCTGGTCGAAACTGCACTGATGCTCAACGCCGTCGTCCAGCCATTTTGCTATTTCGTCGATGTAGGGAGGCATGTCGATGTCGTAGTTCATGACGCCTTCGCCGGACTGTACGCCGTCCTTCGTCACCGAGCGCCAGCCACCATTGGTCAGCACTTCGGCAAAACCTTCGGTTCCCTGTGCGCAAATCCGGTTCTTTCCCCACCATTTTTCCACTTCGGGCTGGTCGGGAGCACCTGCGCCGACCTCCACGATGCCGCGCACGCCGTTGGCATATTGGATGACACCTGCAATATAATCGGGAGACGGATGGTTGTCGGTCAACTTGCCCCGGCCTACGGCCTGGCCCATGACCCATTCCGCCGCCGCACCATCGTTGTACCAGCGCATGTAGTCGAGCATATGCGTCATCATGTGCAGCATCCAGCCGGTTGCCGATGCCGACACCGTGTGGACACGGCCAAGAACGCCGCTGTCGATGATCTCCTTCACCTTGCGATAGTGCTGCCCGTAGCGGTGCTGGTGGCTGACCACGGCCTTGACGCCTGCATCATCCAGCATTTTCTTGATTTCCATCGCCTCGGTGCTGGAAGGAGCCACCGGCTTTTCAAAGGCGATCAGCTTGGCGCCGCTATCGATACCGATCTGGATCAGCGGCTTGCGTAGGGTTGGATGGGTGCAGAAGCAAAAGACATCCGGCTTCGTTTCGGCGGCCAATGCCGCGGCATCGGTTCCCGTTTTTGGGTTGCCGCACTGCGGCGCGGCATCCGCCAGCGTTTCCTCGTTGATATCGCAAATGGCCGCAACCTCGAAGCGGTCGTGGGCATGGAAGGTATTGGCGTGGTGTTTCCCGCGCTTGCCCATTCCAACCACCATTGTTTTGTATGCTTCACTCATCGTTGTTTCTCCTTTCTTTCAGGGGGTCTGGAGTCAAGGGTCAGGGGTTGGCAAACGAGGCCTTCCCCTGCCGCCTGACACCTGTCTCCTGAATCCTAAAATCAGCCTTGGCTAGCGTCCCATTCCTTCACCTTCTCGACCACATAGTCGGCCTCTTCCCGGGTCAGCTCCGGATAGATCGGAAGGCTGAGGCAGGTGGCCGCGTTTTCATCGGCGTTGTCCAGCGAACCCGCGATGCGGGCATCTTTGCCCCAGGGGAACCCTTCCTGCTGATGGACAGCGATTGAATAGTGGGTCTTGGCGTCGATGCCGGCATCGTTCAGGAACTTCAGCATTTCGTCGCGGTTTTGCGTTTCGACCACATACAGGTGGTAGACGTGGCGGTAGCCTTCGACGTTGGTCGGCAGCTTGATGCTGGAGCAGTCCTTGAGGCCTTCATCGTACTTGCGCGCCCAACCGATACGCTGATCGGTCCATTCCGTGATGTGCTTCATCTTGGCACTGAGCACCCCGGCCTGGATATCGTCGAGGCGACTGTTGAACCCGGCGCTGTGTACGTTGCGGGCCGGCGAGCCGTGATTGCGCAGCTTGCGGATGGTTGCATCAATGTTGTCGTCATCGGTGAAGACCATGCCGCCGTCGCCAAAGCACCCGAGGTTTTTCTGAATGATGTAGCTGGTGGTTACCGCCGCGCTGCGCTCGCCTTGCTTGAAGCCCGCGCCCGCACCATCGATGCCCTGCGCATTGTCTTCGATCACTTTCAGGCCGTTCTTCCCGGCAATGTCCCAGATTGCCGGCATGTCGGCGCACTGGCCGTAGAGGTGAACCGGCATGATGGCCTTGGTCTTGTCGGTGACGGCCGCCTCGACCTTCGCCGGATCAATGTTTTTGGTCACAGGATCGCAATCCACCAGAACAGCGGTGGCTCCCGCGATCCAGATCGCTTCCACCGTCGCAAAGAAGGTGTTGGCATTGGTGATTACCTCGTCGCCTTTGCCGATGCCGAGCGCCATGAGCGTCAGCCAAAGCGCGTCCGTGCCGTTGCCCACGCCGACCGCGTGCTTGGAGCCGAAGTATTCCGCCGCCTGGGCTTCGAACTCCGAACCCATCGGTCCCATGACATAGCTGCCGCTTTCGAGCACGCGGCTGATGTTCGCGTCGATCTCATCCTTGATGTTGTGGTACTGCCGTGTGTGGCCATAGAATGATACTTTCATGTTGTGTCTCCTTTGTCTGTTAATGATTTTCTTTCTTCGTTAACCAAAAATTTCATTTAGCGCCGCATCCGCCGGAACGGAAATCCCCGATTCCAGCATGTCGGCCAGTTCTCCATTTTGCCATTTACGCAGGCGGTAGAGTGTGGCGAAACTGAAGTCCGGCACCGCACCGCCCTGTCCGCCGACGAGCTCGCCGCCGCGGCGGACGTTGTCCTGCATCCAGGCGGGAAGCAAAAGATGGTATGGGTTGCGCGCCACCTCTTCCGTGTGCAGCGAGGTCGCCGCCACGAGGTCGGCCACCGTTTGCGTATCTGCTTCGACCATCAGGTTGGGATCATCCATTGCGCCCCAGAATTCGGTTTCCACCACCAGGCAGGAAAAATCTTCCGGCATTTTTCCCAGCGCCTCCGCCACAAGGAAATGCGTCGAGATATGCCGCGAGTTCCAATCCTTTTCGTGTGGCATAAAAACAATCCGCGGACGGATTGTTTTTAATATTCCGACGATATCGGAAGCTTCCAGATTTTCAAATCCGTTCCGTTCTATAATCTCCCACCCAAGGTAGCCGCAGGCGGCTTCCAGTTCCGCCGCGCGGCCAGACTGGCGTTCCACATTGCTGCCGAAGGTAACGGGAACGTTGATGATTTGCATTCCGGCCTCGCGCATTAGGCGCAGCGGTAGCAGGCCCGTAATGCACTCATCGTCCGGATGCGGTGAAAACAACAACACCTTCGATTCCGATTCCACTGCTTCCACTTTACCCGAAACCGATAAACCTTTGGCCTTCTGCACTCCGGTCTCAATTCCTTTCACAAATTCCAGATATGGATTCATGGCAATTTCCAGTTTCAAGTTTCCAGTTTCAGGTTTCTAAATCGCCGGCAGACTTGCCGCCGCGACAGCCTGCCCATGCCGCTTGTCCTTCTCGTTCGGCGTAACGATTTCAATTTTCTCTGCCAGTTCGGGGAACTCCGCAGCGAGCACTTCGTTCGCCTTTTCAATAATGATCGAACCGCCCTCCCCGCTGGCCACGCGGCCAAGCAGGAGCATTTTGCGGATTTCGTAGAAATCGGCGTAATGCGCGATAGTGTAGCCTAAATAGGTTCCAATGGTTGAATAGATTTTCGCGGCGCGTTCATCGCCCTCGGCCATGAGTTTTTGCACTTCCACCAATTGCTCGGGGAACGGCATGCCCTCCGGGAGTTCGATGCCCGCCGCCGGAACAAGCCGCGCAACGGCCTGCTGCGAGAAATACTGCACGCCGCAGCCGAGATCGCCCGACCATTCGTCGGAGGGGGCGTCTTCGCGGTAGTCGACCGGCGCAAAGGCCAACTCGTTGAGCCACGGGGCAATGTTCCCTTCGGACGTAACGTAGCCCACGGCTTCGCTGGTGCCCATGGCCAGGCCAAGCACCGCGTTTTCGCCCATCGACATCGACCCGGCCAGCGCGGTCACTTCGCCATCGTTCACCACCTCGAACGGGACGTTGCCCCAACGCTCCTTCAGGTCGAAGAATATGCGGCGCACCTTCGCCTCGAAATCCTCCGGCGAAACGCCGCGGAAGAGCGATGCCACGCGCACCTCGTTGTTGACGTAGACACCCGCCGCGCTGCCGCCGATGGCATCGACGCGGGGCAGGTGTTCCGCCGCGCGCCGCAACGTGTCGTTGATGCCTTCGATATGGTAGTCCGGGTCATTTTCGAAATAGGGGTTCCACTCCACCTCTTCGGAAAAGACCACCTTGCCGTCGATCACCGCCGCGCACTTGCGGTCGGAGCCGCCAAGGTCGAAGCCGATGCGGCATCCGTCGAGATGGCGTCCCAGCGGCATGGTTTGCTCGTTCGGCTCCGGAATTTCATCGATTGCGCAGGCCACGATTTCCAAAGGCTGGAGATAGGTCTTTTCGCCGAAGAATCCATGGTCGAAACACCGATCGCCTTCGGGCGAATAGATGGCCGCCAGTTTTTCAGCAACCGGATCGCACCCGGCTACAAGCACCTTGCAGCCACCGCGCTGCCACAGCAGGAACTTTAAAATGCGCTCCAGATAGCGCAACGTTGTGGCTTGGGTTTCCTCCGAAAGCGAAAGAATCCGGGTTTTGAAAACCGAGCAGGTTTCGTCGGGGCGCACCAGCGCAATGGCAACCTCGACCGGCGTGCCGGACGCATCGACCCGCGCTTGATATTCCCGGTTCCAAAGGATGGCCGGAACAAAGCCCGGATCCAGCTGGGGTTCAACCATTAAATGATAATCCATGTGTTCACCTGTCTGCCGTTTGATGGCCGGATAGTGGCACAGTGAATGTTCCCCACAAAGATCAATAATTTGCCTATACTGACTATTATTTACCAATATCGGTTTTAATATGCCCAAACCGGCGAAGCCGCCACGTGAGCCGCGTTTGGACACGGCAACGTGGCCCATCACGGGGGAACCAAGAGAATCAACCGCAAAAGAACGCAAGGAACGCAAAAAAAAGGGTTCTTCACCGAAGCGCGTCCTAGCAGTTGTTTCCATCCCAGTACAGTGTCGTCGGCCTTCCACCTTCGCCAAGGCTACGGCGCGACAAGTCGGTTGCCACCGCACTCCAGAAGTACACAAAAACAACCTAAATCCCGTTATGGAGACTTTATCAACAGTCCGGGCTTTACCTTCTTCGTCCGGATGGAGGCAGTTATTCCATACGTTCAAACGTGTGGAACAGAACAGCGCCATGAAACGGAGCCACACCCTTTGGTGCACCAGCTGGGTCGGCGGTGTTTGGTGGTGTTTGGCGGCCAAACTACAATTGAATCCGGAGCCGCTCGATGCTGTTGGCTTTGCCCGTTTTCATATCCACATCGACGATGGCACCTTCGAGGGTGGGATCGCCTTTGGCGACATTGAACTTTTGCGGGACGCCGGTGATAAACTTTTTAACGACCGGCTCGACTTCGCGGCCGAGGATGGAATCCTTTGGGCCGGTCATGCCGAGGTCGGTGATGTAGGCGGTGCCGTTGGGGAATACGGTTTCGTCGGAGGTTTGGCAGTGGGTATGCGTGCCGAAGACGGCGGAAACGCGGCCATCGAGGTAGCGACCCATCGCCATGCGTTCGGACGAAGCCTCGCCGTGGAAATCGACAAATACCACCTTTTCCTCCGCCAACGCGCCCTTGAGCATGCGGTCGGCCACCTGGAACGGGCAGTCATAGCTGGGTTGCATGAAAACGCGACCCACCAGTTGGAGAACCGTGATTTCGCCCTCGGGGGTTTCCACGCGCACCATGCCCTTGCCGGGCGCATCCTTCGGAAGGTTGGCCGGACGAATGATGCGCTCTTCCAGATCGATCCCCGCCACCATCTCCTTCGCGTCCCAGGCGTGATCGCCCAGCGTCACCACGTCCGCGCCAGCATTGAGCAGTGCGTTCGCAATCTCCGGCGTGGGGCCGCGCCCCGCCGCCGCGTTCTCGCCGTTGGCGATCACAAAATCCACCGCACCCTCGTCCTTCAAGCGATTCACCACCTGCACAAAAACATTGCGCCCCGGCTTCCCGACAATATCCCCAACCAACAAAACCCTCATGGCATCCCTTTCTAAAAATTGAAAAGGGATTGTACACGAAAGCCCCG
>JBDLHZ010000096.1:0-8277 GCA_039715135.1 Verrucomicrobiota bacterium | reverse complement strand
GCCAGCCATTGATGCGAGGTTTCCACGGCAACCACCACCCCGCGCTCGTCCGTCAACGTAACCAGATAGCCTTCGTAGTCGCTCCCCGGCCTTGTTCCGCCGGTTAGCACCACCTTCCGGTCGCTACGGAATTCGTAGGTGCGCTGCTCTTCCTCGGCCGGATTAAAGGAGGTTTGCTGTCGGTCGAGAAGCTCGTACTTTCCGGTCGTCTGGGCGTGCTGCTGGCCGATCGCGAACATTTCGGCATGGAGTTCGTGGTCGTAGGTTCCGGTGCTCGTTTGCTTGAAGCGGACACCGTAGGTGGCCTCTTCCTTGGGCGGGCGCGGGTAGCGCCCGGTGAAAAGCTGCTGCCGTTCCTTCTTTGAAAAATTAACATCAAAAACGGGCGGACGGGCCAATTCGATATAGGTGCGGTCTTCGGGGGAAAGTTGCTCCAATGGGATTTTCCTTATCTTTCCCGTGGCGTTTTTCAGTGCCGCCTCGATGCCGATAACCGTCACAAACTCCGCCTCCACCGTTTGTCCCGTCGATAATGTCCACCTTCGCATTTCAGGTTCGCCGGAGACCTCCGGCACGGAGGGCCCGGGAGTGGTTTCCGGTTCTTCGACGGCCGCAACGCTACCGGAAGTATCGTAGTCGGAAAACACCGGCCCGTTCGTCATGCAAAGCTCGCCCGGTACCAGGCGGGGGTAGATGGCGTCCAGCAGGTCGTGCGATGGCTTGGTGGTCTTGAATGCCGGCAGGAGCGGACCGCCCTGCCGGTTCCGTTCGTACTCGACCCCTTCTTCCTCGACCGCGAGCATGTAGCAGGAGGCGCCGCCCCAGTCGCCGATAATAACCTCCATATCCCGCGACTCGCCGGGTTCGAGCGTGATCCAGTCGCCCGGAAGGGAACGGTTGTTGCCCATCCAGTATTTCCGGGCATCCGCCGAATCCGATTTCCAAAGCGTTCCAATCACTGTGCCTTCCACATTGTCCCAGGGACTGGGCGGCCATGCGACGCCCATCACGATCTTGCCGCCCACCCGCACGATCAGGAAGTCATCGCCCTGCCCCCAGAAACGAAAGGTGATGCCGTTCGTGTGCGATGCCGGGCAGACCAACTGGCCGGTGTAGTGCACCACCCAGAAGGATCCGCCGGCCTTTTCGTCGCCAAACGAGAGCGAAGCCATGACCGAACTGTCCGAGGGCGCCACGAAGGTGGTGGCGTAGAGCTTGCGGGGCGAACGGAAGTAGCGTGCAAGCGTGGAAGGCTTCCAGCCGTCCCGCAGGAAATCGTGCACGATCCCCCAATAGGTATACCCCGACCCCATATCCATAAAAGAAAACCCGGTGCTGTTGTAGCGGCCCTGGCGATCGCGCTTGAAGTCGTAGAAGGTGCCGACAAAGTCGTTGCCGATACTCTGCCCGCTGCCAAAGATGGTCACCTCTTCGAGGTCGGGCATCATGTCGAAACCGCCGAGGTCGACGCCAAAATCCTCGCCAATACCGGACATTTCGGGAAGCTGTATCTCGGGCATGCTGGCGCGGTTCATCTTGGTGACGATACGCTGGGTCGGCTTGGGCGTGGAGGTCTTCTTCACCCTTACCTTCGGCTTCTTGAGCTTCATCTTCGGCCGCTTGACCGGTGCGGGCGGCTCGAAAACCTTTTCCTCCTTCTTCACCACCGTAAAGACCACCAGCATCCCGGCCAGCAGGAAGAGCGCGGCGTGGATCGCGATGCTCAGCAACACCGCGCTGGACATGCCTTTGGTGATTTTCTGGTTTTTTCCGCCCCTTTGCTTCATCTCCGCTCCTTTACAATCGCATAACGCCAGTCAGCAGGCTGGTTGACCCAAAGGTTGGAAAACTATTCTTCCACAATTTCCACGGTTACGAAGCCCTGGGTCGTTCCTGCGGTTGGAACTTCGTTGGTGACCGACTCGTAGTAGGAGCCGGTGGCACCGGAAAGCGTTTCGTAACCGGTTCCAACGGAAGTCCAACTGTTCGTCAGGCTGTCGGTTTCCCTGAGGCCATAGTCCAGCCCACGCAGGGCGGCGTCAAGGCGGCGATTGTAGATATATTCGAGGACACCGCCGGAATACCCGCCGCTCGGCAGGATAGTGGCGGCATCGTCTATGTTCGGGTTTCCGCCGAGATAGTATTCGAGCCGGTTGACCATGCCGTCGCCGTCGGGGTCGGCCGCCGCATCCGCGTCGCCGACCACTTGCTGCGCCCATTCCATATAGGTTCCCATCGTCTGGAACCCGGCGATGGCATCCACGCCCCCGGCAATATAGAAAAAGTTGCCGGCGGAGATATTTGCACCCACACCGGGCGTATAGAGCCATTCAATGATGCCGTTGTGCTTTGCGCTGAAAACCTTGCCGTTGGAGCCGAGGCATACGCCGTGGTTGGCGGCATCGCCATAATGGCCTTTGTATGTTGTCGTGGCCGCATCGAAGAGGTGGATGCCGCCATTGTGGACCACCCACATTCCATCGGCACCTATCGCAATGTCGTTGACCGTGGCGCTTGTGCGGGAAAAGCCGATGTCGGAGTAGCTGGCGCCATTCCAGACCATGTTGTTTATACCGTCAAACTTTCCATAGCGGACAATATCGTCGTCGCCCACATAGACTGCGCTTCCGGAGTGGTAGGCACCGCCTTGAAGGTAGTCCAGTGTGAATGTACCGCCTGCAAAACTGTAGGCGGCAAGACCATCGTTCCGGGCAACGTGGATTTCTCCAACGGAATCCACGGCAACATCCATTGCAGTAACAGGAAGCCAGCCATCCGCCGAGTAGGCACCGCCCGAATAGGTCCACGCATTAAGACCGCCGCCGTTATCCCTTGAGGTATAGATAGTGCCGTTGGGCGCGATTGCAACGCCTGTGGCATCGGCGAACCCGTAGGTGCCGCCTTCCGTGAATGTGGCGGTGGCCGCATCATAGCCGAAGTAGGCGAGACCGGAAGCGCCGACGACATGCAAACCGCCGGGAACGGCGGCGATATCAACCACATTTTCGGGAAGCCCGCACCCGCCTACCGGCATATAGGTGCCGCCGTTGTACTCGTAGGCATGGAGCCCGCCGGCCAGCCCAAGGAGGAGGTTTACGCCGTCGCTGTCGGTAAAGAGCGGATCGAACGCCGGTTGCGGGCTGCCAACGGCGGGCTTCCGCTTCAGCGGGACGATGGTGCCGTCGGGGTTGAACTCGAGCTTGCTGTAGTGAATCTTCCGGCCGAGATAGTTGCCTACCCGATCGAAGGTTCCGATGCCGTAGAACATAAACATATCGCCGTTGCTCTTTTCGATGGCGCGCCCCGATCCGGCGGTCTCCCGGCGGCCCACGGTCCAAAGGGGTGTGCTGTCGTCACCGCGGTCGGGGTAGCATTCATAGAGCCGGTGTTCCGTTCCAACACCGCGAGCGATGGTCTCGAAGCTGTCTCCCATGAAATAGCTCATGCCGTAGCTGCCGACCACATGGCCGTGGGTGAAGATGAAATAATATATGCCGTTGCGCTTGAAGGCCGTTGCGTTTTCGTTGATACCCTGTTCCCCTAGGACGGGATTGCTGTTCTGGACAATGTCTACCGGCTCGTGCCAGATATGCTTGTCGGGGTTGGGGTCGGCAAAGGTAAAGCCATCCGCGATCCGCGCCGAGGCAATGTGGTTGCCCCCCTCGAACCAGACCCAGTAGTACCAGCGTTCGCCGTCGATCTCGAAGATATCGCCGTTCAAGTGGATTCCGTTGATCTGCAGATCCGGCCCCGGTATCGGCGGTGCGCTCCATGATTGCCAGGTGCGTGGGGCGCTGCCTTGAGGCACAATCTGGGTACCCAGCTCGTTGCCGTTAAGGCTGCTTCTATCCACATAGCCATTGATCATGCGGGGATAGCCCTCCCATACAAAATCGCCGCTCCCGTTCTTGCTCGCCATTTGATAGAATTGGGTTTGGATCTCGGTGCCTCCCGGGGTGAGCCAATCCTTGCCCTTTCCCTCCGGCACGCGGCAGCCGGCAAAGGTGATCACATACTTGGAACCCTCCTTGATCGCGATTTGCCCGCCGAGAAAATAATAGTCGAAATCCGGATCAATGGCGGAGGGGTCGTAGGTCTGCCTCCATGTAAAATCGAAATCCTCGCCATTGGCGGGAACCATGGGCGATTCATAGATATCGATGACTTCGGTGGTGCCTCCAAGCGTCCAGCCGGTCAGATAAATGGTATCGCCATCAACGAGAACAATAGGGTCGCCGGCCAGATAATGGTCGCTATGGGTCACGACCGACTGCGGGATCTCCGTCCGTGAATCGCCGTCCACCTTGGTGGCGGTGTAGCCAGCGGCATACGCCTCGTCCAGCGTGTACATCCAGTAGGCGCCGCCTTCGCTTTTCAGCTTCAGGCAAACCCTCGGTTCGCATCCGGCATATCCGGCCGGCGGCGGGATGACAAAGGCCTCGTCCAAAGTGCTGAGCCATGCATCCGGGAAAGCGATGTCGTACGGAAGCTTCGGCGCATTGGCACACAGGTTCGTATCGTTCCCGCTCATTACCACGTAACCGAACAGCGGATTCGCCATTGCGACCGTTAGCAGAACACCTATTATTGCTTTTTTCATACCAATCTCTCTTTTCCGCCCTTGCGGTTTTGGGGAAACTGTAGCCGCCGTTTTGTAGTGGCGTTTCTCAGAAACGCCCAGCGGCTCTAAGAGCCGCCACTACATCTCCAAGTTTTAATTTTGTACTTCACAACCGGGAGCCTGCGAAAGCCACGGATCTCAAAACAAGAGAGTTTAACACTAGTAAAAGATATTTGGCTATGGCCGCGAATTCCCTGTTTATGGAAAAAATTAGCGGAACAGCCGCTGAATGTACGATCCGCACGTGTTATGGGTTGTCGCATCATGCGCGCAGCGCTCTGGAGTGCTGAGACCACGTCTCCGCTTTTGAATTACCGCGCAGGTGCAAAGAGCGCCGACGGTGTCGGCCGCACTCCAAGGCGGCTTTGCCGCAAAACACTGGAAAAACAAATTTTCCACTTAGCTTCATGATTGTTCAAACCACGAAACACACGAAAATATAATGACTGCTCAGCTTTCGTGTCTTTGGTGTATTTCGTGGTTTTCTCTGATTTATTTAAGCTTCAGCACGAGATGGTTGGGCTTGTCGGTGGAGAGTTCGAGGTTTTTGCCTTCGGCCAGCCAATGCGCACCGTGAACCACAATCTTCGTGGCCGGGGTGCGGGTCGGCGGGGTTGCGTCGAGCGTCGCCGTCTTGCCATCGTCCGATACCTGAAGCGTCAGCGAAATCTTGCCGAAGCGTGTCACCGCGCCGTTGATCTCCAGCGTTGCGCCCGGCTTGAGCCACGCGGTCGGCAGCCCTTCGAACAGGTGCAGTTCGTCGTCGCGCTCAAAAACCACGAGGTTGTATACACTCCGGATAAACTCCGCGCTGGCCCAGTTGTGCGGCATCTCGTTGCGCAGGCGGATGGGCTCGCCCACCACGTTTTGCTCTTCGCGCCAGGCGCCCAGCGGCGAGGCGTGGTTGCCGAAGGCATAGGTGGTTTGCGCCGCCTTTTCCCCTTCTCCGAGCCACAGGAAGGCATGGGCATAGAACGAACCGAAATAGTTCCACACGCCCTCTGTTTCCCAGCCGGTTCCATAAACGAGTCCTTCGCGCTCGTTGTCCACCAGGTTGTTCATGGTGCCGAGCATGACCGCATCATCCTTTGCAAAGATTTCGCCGGGATGAACGGCGTGGCAAAAGGCCCACTGGGCTTTTTGCGGCTTGTTCGCCAGCGGACGGGTCATCGGAATTGGAAGCATTTTATTGCCGAACCCGTCTTCATGCAGATCGCGTTGGGCGGCTTTCCGGTAGGATGCCATCATGGCGGCATAGAGATCGCTCCACGCCGCATGCTGTTCGGTCATGCCCAGCCGCAGGGCCATCTCCGCCGCCGACTTCAGTCCCACCAGCACCCAGTAGGTATTGGTGTATTCATCGTCGCGGTTCAATCCGCCATCGCTGTAGCCCGCAGGCATCAGCCCGCTGCTCGGGCTATCCGGCGTGGCGAGGGTTCCATTGCGCATGCTTTCGATATAGCCCACCGCCGCCTTGACCTTTGGCCACTGCTCCCGAAGCCACGCCTCGTCGCCCGTGAGCTGGTGGTGGCGGTCGATGACCCAAAGGATGATTCCGGTTTCCTTCCAGTGCTGTTCGATGAGCGAGAACGAACCGTTTTCATTCTGATGGCGCATCATGTATTCCACCCCGGAGCGCGTTTGATCCATCCGACCCAGCATGGAAATGCTCTCCAGCAGGAAGGCACCGTCGATCACCCACAGCCCCCTGAAACAGGTCGGGCCGACCTGGAATGCGGGCAGGCCGTCGCGCATCACCCGGGCCTGGTAAATGTTGCGGATGCTGGATTCGAGCAGTGCCTGAACATTTTCATCCGGAACCAAGATTGTACCATAGGGCAGATCGGCTTCCATCCAGTATGCTTCCGCATCGGCCAGTGCCTGTTTTGCCTTTTCGACACTCCACTCCAGCGGCTGGGCCTCGCGATGGATCGCAACAACCCACTCCTTGGATTCGCCGGGCTCCAGCGTTGCCGGCTCGCAGATCAGATTAATGCTCTCCTGCCCAATGATTACATCCTTCACCGGCACGGAAATGTTTACCATGGGCCGACCGCGCATCGAAATCAACTGCTGCGCAGCGTCATAGTCGATGGGAAAACTGGTAGAGAGGCGAACCTGCGGATTTGCGGTTGCGCGGGCATCCGTGGGATTGGTGGCTTTGGCCAATACCAAATCGACACGCGGAGCACCGGTATACATTGCCGCCGGATCGCCGCAGGCAAAATAGCCGTAGGCATCGCGAGTGGCATTCCCGCGGACTACCTCTTCAAGATCGGGGGCATTCTCGAAAACCCACATGGCATTCAGAATGGGAGCCTTGTCCTCCGAATGCTCCGCCGCAAGAATTTCAACATCAACCCATCCGTCGCCGTTCTCATCGGCGGCATTGACGCATACCGCCATCGGCGTGTTGCGGCGGCCACTACCGACCAGATCAACCACCTCGCGCCGGCGACCTTCCAAAAGGATTTCAACAATGCGCCCGCCGCGTTCCTGCCGGCGCCCCTCGCAAAAACCAAAGGTTGCAAAATACATCCGGCCCGCTTCCGCCCGGAAGCGGTATTCCAGCGTTCCGCCCGGCTCGGTGGTGTGGATATCGCCAAAGGCAATATCGGCCGTCCGGTTGGGGCGCGCCCAGGCTCGCGGAGTTGCCGGTTTCCCGATCACCTCGATGTTCCGGTTCTGCCGTTCCGACGCTTCGGTGGACGGCATGGCCTCCAGTGCTCCGGTCGCCGCAAAAGCCACGGTCTCGAATTCTATTTTGCCGTATTTATGGATCGTTCTGATCGCCGGGAATCTGGGATCCAGCAGCTCCTGCGAAACCCATTCCGAACGACCGTTCGCCAGCGGAACATCCACACGGGCGCCAAAACCATGATGCTTGCTTCCCTCGATCTTGCCCGGATAGTCATATAAAACCGCGCCGCTTCTTGCCACCAGCGTCTTTTGCCAGTCATCCACCAGACAGATCGCCGACTGCCAATCCACCGGTTTAAAGCGATAGTCCAGCTCGTACGGCCGATCCAGCGGCGTACCGGTTTTCAGCTCAACACCGCCATGGGCAGCCATGATTCCCACAACACAATAAACAGATACCGCAAACTTCTTATTCAAAACAACATCCTCACTTAAAAACGACTTACAGACAGTTCATTTGGATAATATTTAACCACGAAATACACCAAACACACGAAATATGAAAAGGAGTTAGATCACGAATCTCACGAATTACAACTACGCATAGCTTTCGTGTATTTGGTGTATTTCGTGGTTCTCATCTTCTTATCATTTCAGGGTCAGCACCAGATGGCTGGGTTGGTCGGTGGAGAGTTCGAGCTCCGAACCTTCGGCCACCCAATGGGCTCCATGAACGACGACCTTTGTCGCCGGAGTGCGGGTGGGCGGGGTTACGTCGAGCGTCGCCGTCTTTCCATCGTCCGCCACCTGCAGGGTCAGCGAAACCTCGCCGAAACGGGTCAGCGCCTTGTCGATCTTGAGCGTTGCGCCCGGCTTGAGCCAGGTCGGCGGAAGCCCTTCGAACAGGTGCAGCTCATAATCGCGCTCGAAGACAATCAGGTGAAGGATCAGGCGGATAAACTCGGCGCTGGCCCAGTTGTGCGGCATGTCGCCGACATAGTGTGGTTCCGGATGAT
>JBDLHZ010000095.1:0-8300 GCA_039715135.1 Verrucomicrobiota bacterium | reverse complement strand
CGGCACCGCGCCGCAAAAGGCACCGCGCCAACGTTACGGAAGGGGAACGACCTCAATGGAAATATCCCCTATCGGAGGAGGGGGAGTGTAGATGGAAACAGTGGTCCAAGTACCGTCGTAATCGTAAACGAGACTCCCACCCTGGTCGGTAGTTATGTAGCCACTGGCAATGTAGCCAGCTACAAGGGCTGTTCGGTCTCCGAACAAGAAGATCTTTCCATTATCCCGCAACAGCATCTTGCTGTCCGAATCAAGCGAAAGTTGGGCGTCGTTGTTGTACCGCGTTCTCAGCCAGCCGTCGCCTTCGATGATGGTCTGGGCGGTGCCGGCCCAACCACTCATATAACGATAGCCGTCCACATATCCACTGCCCGAGATATTGACCTGTCCGTGGGAACCCGCATCAAAACCAACATAGAATATGTGTGCTGTCGTACTGGTTGTGAGGGCACCTTCAACATTAATTGTCATCGTATTGCCACTATTTCTGCCGATATACTGGACGGTGTTGTTGCCATGAAGTCTGGCACCGGCCGCAATGTCGATTTGACCGCCATATGCGTAGATTCGATACACATTGTGGATGCCGGCCGTCACATTCATTGTTCCAGCCGTGGCGGGCGAGTTGGCATCAACACCGAGGTAGATAAAATCAGCTGTTCCCGGTGCGGCGGTTGACGGATCGTTGGGGCCATTATCTGCCCAGTTGCCCGCAGTCATGGAATCGCTGTCGACGCCACTATCATTTTGCCAGTAGTAGATGGCCGCCATAGAGCTGCTCGCCATGGCAAACACCATTAGAGTTACTATCAACTTCTTCATTTTGTTCTCCTTATGTTTATTCTTTCGCTCTTTCGGCATCCCTGCGGCACCCTGCCGCAAAACACAACGCCAAACCTTGTTCCCGTTGTAACAACACCGTGCAATTTCCCGAGAGCCCCATTTTCGGCCTTTTTCCGTCCACAGCGGACGGTGCTTTTACTACGTTGTTTACAACGATGTAATTTAAAGCAGACAATCCTATGCACAGCAAGAAAAATTTTTGTTTTTTTTGGCAGGCTGTATATCAGGCTCCCAATACCATTGAAAAACGACCCGGTTCCATGCCTATTCCCCGATCCCTAGTATTCCGGCACCAGCCACCGGCTTGACCACTTCAACCTTGGCTGGCAGGCCTTTTTTGCGATAGTAGTTTTCGGCAAGATGGTCTACCACCTCTTGGGCGCTTTCCGCCTTCACCAGGGCAATCATGCTGCCGCCCAGCCCGGCACCGGTCAAACCTGCTCCGACAACGCCCTTTTTCTGGAGGGCCAGATCGACGAGCATGTCGATTTCGGGAACGGATACGTTGTAGGCACCGGCCTGCGCCCAGACATGCGCATCCTCGTCGCCGGACTGTACGCGGGAAATGAGTTCGTCCATCTTCGCGTCGGAGTATTCCTTCTCCTCCGGAGCCATTTCCCCGTCGTCGCCAAGGCGTGCAACCCGGTCCCCGTCGTGGTGGAGGGAAACCAGTTTCCCGAAGGCCTCCATGTTGTTTGCATTCAGGTATTGCACCGCGAGGTCGGCCCGGATGCATTCGGAGATGCCGTACATGCAAACCTGCCGCACCCGGTAGCCATCGGCGGGTGCGCCGTGGCTTCTGAAAAGGTGCTCCAGCTCTTCCGTCTTTTCCGGGAACAGCTCCCTGACCTCTTCCCTGGAAATGCGGTCGGGCATGGATTTCAGTATCCTGTAGATCCCGGCCTCGTCGACACCCAAGGTTTTTGGATTGATGTCTCTCAGATGCTCCATCTTTTCGGCGTATTGCGGAAAGTTCTTCCGTGCCAGCCACAGGCCAAAGGCGTAGGAAGCCAGCGGCGTGTTGTAGCCATCCTTTGCCCCGACCTGTTTCTTGGCCTCCACCAGGCTGTTGGCCAAGACGATGCGGTAATCGCCTGAAAAAGGCACCGAGTCGACCGTGAAGGGAAACGCCGTCATGTGGAGGATGCGGTTGTTCCGCCCCATGACGATTGCGGCGTGGTCGCCAAAACCGCCACGGGTGCCGACATACCACTCTGCAAACCCGCACTGTTCGCAAAGCTCCATCGGATCGACCTCGAGCCCGTTGGCATGCAGGGCGGCCAGCGCGGAAGCCACCACCAGGCAGGACGAGGTGCTCAGGCCGGCGGCCGGTGGCACGTTGCTGCCCATCATGATGTTCATTCCCCGGAAAGCGGGATTGCGCTCCCCGTTTCCGGCGGTGTTCAAGTGTTGGAAGTAGAGCACCCCGGCCCGCACATAGTTGGAGGAGGAAATGGAGGGGTCGTCCTTGCGTTTCTCGAATTCATCATGGCACCAGGAATCCCAGTCCTTGATCTTCTCGCCATCGGGCAGGCACCGGCTGATCGCAAACGACTCTTCAGGAAACCGGTCGCTATTCACATCGCGCAGAACCACCGTGTCATCCTGCCGGGGTTCGACGATGAAAAACGCCTCCTTGATCGCAATGGGGTTGACGGAACTGCCCCGGTGGTCCACATGCATGCCCAGCAGGTTGACCCTGCCGGGGGAACGGACCACAAAGACCTCCCGGTCGTCCCCGTAGGAGCGCGCGAACTCGTCGATGCAACGCTTCAGGAGCGCCATCGGCTCTTCGATAAGTTTCCGGTTGCCGTAGAGCGATACCATGTGCTCGAACAGGCCGCTGTTTTCATCGGCAAGCATGGCCTGCCACGATGTGATTGGGTACATTTCTTCTATTGTCATGGTTTGCTTTCTGGATTTACTATCTGTTGACGGGTTGACGGCTTTCCCGTTTCAACCGCCGATTTTGAATGCATTGTTGTCGAAGTGTAGTTCCGGCCCTTGCAGATGGCTTACGTCCTCGGGCTTCATGCCCAGCACGGCCAGGGGATTGGCCAGCCCCACCTGCATCAACTCCGCCTCGCCAAGAAGTTCAAGGGAAGCCAGATGGTTCATGCATTCGAGCATCGTGGAATGCGACCCCGCCAGACTCTTGGATTCTTCGGAATAGATCAGGCCGGACTCGTCGATGGCCACCGGCAGGTCGCCAAAGATCTTGTAGTTCCCCGGAGGCATCCCCGCCAACGGCGAGGCGTCGCTGGTTACAATGAACCGATCCGGTGTCTTGGATCGCAGAGCCACCTTGATGAGGTCGGCCGGCAGGTGGTGGCCATCCGTAATGAACAAACCCGAAACGTCGTCGCTGGCAAACTGCCACCAGAGAGGGTTGTTGTGCCGGTTGATTTCGTTCGGTATGCCGTTGCCGACATGGGTGCACAGCGTGGCACCCGCATCGACGGCCATCTGCATGTCGTCATCATTGGCCATGTGGTGCCCCATGGAAACGGCAACGCCCTGCTTCACGGCATGCTTGACCAGAACCTCGCAGCCCGGTCGCTCGGGAGCCAGGGTCATGATCTTGATGTTGCCCTGCGCCCATTCCTGGAAGCGGTCGAACGTGCCGATGTCGGGGTCGAGCACGCATTCGGGAGGATGCGCCCCCCGGGCACCGGGCAATGGGGAAATGAACGGCCCCTCGATATGGATGCCGAGAATATGGGCACCGACATCCGGATCCTTCATGGCTTCCGCAATGGTGCCCAACGTGTGCCTACACACCTCCGGCGAGCTCGTTATGACCGTGGGGCAATAGCCGATGGTGCCCCTTTCCACCAGATCCGACGTGATTTCCTTGACCCGCTCAACCGTGAGGCCTTCCTCGCTAAAGTCCGTGCCCATCCATCCGTTGTTTTGAATATCAACAAATCCATTCATCTTCATATCGTCTTTTCGTTTTCCTTATTATTTGGTTTTCAGCCCGCAGAAACCGTAGGGTTTCATATCCTTGATCCGGATGGTGCTTCCTTCAACTTCGGCAACATGGGCATGCTCTATTTCAAGGGGTGCCATGTCGGTCGATTCTTCCAGCCCCATGGCCGGGAAATCCACCGTGACGTCGCCATTGACAGTGATATCGCTGAGATTGGCAACCATGACCAGGGTTTCCTTGTCCTCCGTCTGGTAGGCAATGGGGTGCAGCGCCTCGTGCGTCCAGCCAAACGGCTTGGAGGCTCCCGTGGCGGGGTTGTAGACCTTCACGGGAGAACCCTTCAGGGAAGACAACATGTCCCATAATGGTTGGATGTAGGCATTGCATTCGCCAAACGGCTTGTCCGGCTCCATGAAGGGATGGTTCGAGTATCCCAGCCCCACCGAAAACCCAGCGGCCCGCTGGCTTGAAAACAGGCTCCTGTCCGGCGAGTTGCCGGCAATCAGGTGGACACCGACACAACCCGCCCCCGCATAACTGGAACTGGTTTCCGGTGTCGACAGCAGGCCGGAATGCAGAACGGAGAATTCCCCCGTAATGGTTGCATCGAAAGCGGCATACGATGCGGCGGTCTGCATGGTCGAATGCCCGATGAGAAAACCGTTCTCCCCGACGCGTTCCCGCAAGGCTCTGGTGAACATGAACCAGTTGTACACGGAAGAATGTTTGATGCTGGACTTCGCAAATCCATGGGCAAACGGGGTTGCCCAGTCGACATATAGACCGTCGTAGTCCTTCTTCAGGTATTTCTCGAAGAAGTCGAAATACATGCAGTATTGCTCCACGCCCCTCATGTAGACGGCCACCCGCATGCCGCGTTCATGCGCACGGTCGATGACCGCCTTGAACCATTCCGGATCATGCGGTCGGTAATCGGCCATGGGTTCGCCGTTGCTTCCGCCGTTCTTCATCCAGAACTGGTGGATCACCAGAACGTTGGCGCCCAGATCCGCAGCCTCGCCGACCCGATCCAGAGAGGGGGGATCGGAGGCCAACTGCACATCCTGATAGAATGTCTGCTTCGTCGGCACACTGCACCAAGGCCAATCCTGGGAGCCGTAGACATAGGGATACATCATGTGGCATATTTTCGCGCCCAGCAGGTTGTTTCTCCTGCCCGGATCAGCGTCGGCACCCGCCTCGTCCCGCGCCGATGCGCAAAACAGAGCCCATTTGTTCCTGTAGAGGAAAGGGGCCTTAAGAACAGAGGGCTTCTTCTCCTTCAACCGCCAAGTAAGCCGCCATGAACTCCGGTCCTTTCCGGCAACAGTCCCCGTCTCCTCCAGCATGTCCCCGCCAATGGATGTCGAATCCTCCAGAACAAATTCGACCCGATTGGAGAAATAGCGACTCTCCTCCCAACCGAGGTCAAGGCCGTAGAGCGGAAGAAGATGGTTTGCCTCCACCCGCTTGTTTTTTTCCTTTCCGCTGTTCACCGTGCTAAGGACATGGGTGCAGGTTACGTCCTGCTTCAAGTAGGTGTCGCGGGCCTTGTAGTTCACCCGTATGTTTTTTGCAGCGTCGAGATCCAGCTGGAAATCCATCCGGGCATTCTCGACAGCCACCTTCCGCCCATCATCCAAAATAATGTTGAATTCGCAGAAGACCACGCCTTCCCGGTATACTTCATATTCCTGCTCCAGCGTAAAGAGGTCGCCCAACCTGCTTCTTGCGGAAAATGCAAAACACTGGTCGTCTTCCCTGCCATAGGTGATTTCCGCAGGAGCGGCATTGGCATATAATGTTCTTCCCTCCACATCAAGCGCCAGATTCGGCGCGCCGGCGGCATCCTTCAGGATGTTCCGTAGCTCCCCTTGGCATTTCAGGTCGCACCGCGTCAGCTGGGCGCCTTTTTCCACATCCCATTCAAAAACAGCCGTTCCGGTTTCAACCCGGATCGTCTTGCTGCCTTTTTTCACCTCAAGCATCTTTTTCAACTCCTATTTGGTTTTCTGCCCCTTGGGCTTTTCAACATCCTCTTCATCACATTCATTCCACGGTGCTTCAAAACCCATTCATCTTCCAATACGCCGTTTGCCGAAAATCAATGCTTGCCAGACTCGCAGGCATCCTTCTGCAATTCCTCCGCCACTCCAAAGTTGGCCTTTCCCAGCTCCTCACCCACCATCCACGCATCCCCGTCACCGGGTCGCTCCCTCTCTACTTCCCACCAAAGCGACCACACATTCGACATATTAGTTGAGATGCCTTGGTTACAACGATGTAATATAATGCCCTGTTGAGGCAAGAAAAATATACCCGCTTTTCCGCTCCCGCTGGTCTCTATTTTCGTTCCAAAAATTATCTCGCTTCGGTTTGTTGGAATCCGTCAAACGCAATGCGGAATGAGGCAACCCCCCAATCCCAACCACAATGCAACCCAGACCCCGGTGACTGCGGCATGCTTTTTCAGCAACCATGCCACTCCTTCTCCGATTGCACAATCGACACCACCCATGAAGGAACGCTGAAAGCCACCTTCCTCCTAACCATCCGCCTTCTTTTCAATACGGCGCGACAAGTCCGCCTTCGCCCGAGGCTTCCAGCGTCGCTGAAGCTATGCAGGACAAGACGGCGCGACACGTCTGAAAAGTTTGGTTTTCGCCCACGAAAAACCACCTTTTTCAGTTCGCAGATTTTCAGGGGTTCCCGGAATCAACGACTTCCCAACGCCTTCAGCAATGCGGGTTGATCATCCAACAACTTTCTGCCTTTTTCCGTAAATAAAAGGAAGCGCTGCAGAGCTGGGGAGGTTGACAGCGGGGAGCCCACACATTAGCATTCCGGGATGGTTGATAAGTTTACCGAGGTTGCAGAAGTTCAACTCGGCAGTTGCAGCGTGGTTTATCGGGTTCATGCAACGCAGCGAATGTTTGAACGCGACATTTCCGACACGGATGTGTGGGTAGTGCTTCGAGGTGGCCATGTAGTTGAGAAATATGCTGATGATTATCCATTTCCGAGCTTCCTTGTCTGCGGAACGAGCGGGGACGGCCGAACACTTCATGTTGTCGCTGCCTTGGATGCATCCACCGAAACCATATATATCGTTACAGCATACATTCCAGATGCCCAAAAGTGGGCTGACAACTTTACAAGGAGACGCAAGCCATGAAATGTGCAATCTGCCGGAACGGCGAGACCGAAGAAGGAAAAGCCACCGTTGTCCTGGAACGAGGCGGCGCCACGCTGGTGTTTAAGAACGTTCCAGCCCATGTATGCGAAAATTGCGGGGAGGAATACCTTTCTGCGGAAATCAACCGCGACTTGCTATCCCGCGCAAACGATGCCGTAGAGCGGGGCGTGGATTTCGAGATCCTCCGGTTTGCCGCATAAATTGTGAAGCTTCTTGGGAAACCCCCGCACAGACCTCTTGCCGGTTATTCAAGAAACAGCCCCAAACCGCCCCTGAATACATTTTGAACCTTGCAGCATCCGCACCTTTGCGAGGAAGAGGCCATGTTGCCGTGTCCAGCCCGGCCCACGTGGTGCGCTGGCTGAATACGACAGGAAAGCCCGTGACCAGCGTGACCAGCGTGAGTGGCCAGAAACTATTCATCAGCCCGCAACCCCTCAGTAAAATATACGGATTTCTTGGTTTTACCGCTGGTCTCTTCAGCCGCACCAAGCAACCCCCTCTCATGAAGTTCGGCAAGACGCCTGCGGAGTTGCTCACGAGATAGTCCCACTGCTTTAGTGAAATCCACATCGGAAGGCGAATGCGACCCATTCGCTTCCAGAAACCGGAAAATGAGAACGTCTTTCTCGTTCAGCTTTTCGCCGCTTTGCTTGATTTCCTGCATACTCCTTTTTGACATACTTCCCATATCCGGAGGTTGCAGGTTTTCCCAGCCTTGCACCATTGGATTAAGGCAAAAATCTGCCTCTGCGTTCCGCGGCCCTGTCAACAAACCTATGGGCTGGTAACGCGGTAGAACGATTCCGCCGAGGCGGCGGTGGTGGTGGCGGACATGGCACCGCCCACTCCGGGAATATTGGCTTGCTCGTTGCTCCAAGACGGATTGGTGAGATCGCCCTTGGACTGGAGCGTATACTTGGCGCCTGCGGTTCCATTCCAGTTGATAATCGCATCCACTCCATCGATGTCGATGGAAACAACCTCGTTGCCACAGCGGTACACGTGCCGCTGGTAACCGGCAAAGGTGTCGGTAAACGTGCCACTGGAAGGGTAAATCATGCGGTCTTCAAACATCACCAAGGCGTTGGACGTATCGGGCATGGTCAGTGTGGCGGTTATCGGACGGGATGAATCATTGACTGCAATCACATAATTCACCCCGTTGTACCTTTTACTGATCAGGTGAATGTTGTTGGTCGGGCTCACGGTCACGGTTGGTGCGATATTCGTTGAGTAAAGCACCGGCGTAAGCTGGCGGATTTCGTCGTTGAGTGCCCGTAATTTTCTCCAGTGTTCTGCCAATCTTGGTTTTTGGAAGAAATACAT
>JBDLHZ010000094.1:0-8333 GCA_039715135.1 Verrucomicrobiota bacterium | reverse complement strand
TTCGGATTCGAGCGCCACCGAAGCGGCCTTGAAGGAATCCGGCACTTCGAGATCGACCGCGACCATGGCGTCGCGTTCGACGGGCAGCGGGTTGTAGACCACGAGCTGCATGGCATCCTTCGCCACCCCTTCGGGCGAAAGGTTCTTGGCGATATGCGTCATGGCGTCCTCGACGGCGATCTCGCCGATGTCCTTGGCCTTGCGCATGCGGTATTCCATGTCGAGGCAGACGTGGTCGGGTGCGCAACCGCCATTGGCGTCGTGGGTGTGGTTGGCCAGCAGCGATCTCCAGCCGCGTTCGAGATAGCGAGCGGGATAGTCCGCGCCGAAGACGGCGGCCATGGAGGCCATCGGCTCGGCGTAATAGGTCAGCGTGTTCGAGGCGGCGAACTCCTGCAGCTTGAGATAGCTGCGCGCGCTGATGGTGGCCGGGAAAAGGAAAGTCCAGTTGCCCTCCTTGAGGTGGGCGCGGCGCTCGCCCTTGAGCACGGGAAGGTTCGCCTTGTCGAGATGCTTTTCCAGTTCGGCCCAGTAGTGCTCGAGGTCGGTGTGCTCGAAGGAATACCTGCCGCCGAGCACCTCGCTGGCATCGTCGATGATCTGCGATTCCAGCGGGTGGGCCACGGAAATATCATGGCCGTGCATGCCGAGAAAGACCTCGGTCGTAAAGTGTGGGCCCTCCAGCTCGACCATCTTCTCGATGGCACCCTTGAGCTTGGATTTGTCGTAGCGCACGACGGGGCTTTTAAGATCGAAGCAGAGATCCTCGCCCGCGAGCGAATCGGCGAAACGGAACGGCACCTCCTGGAACTCGCCCCAGTTGTAGCTCTTGTCGTAGACGTCGCGATTTACGGCAACAGGGCGATGGACGAGGTAGTACCAGTTGTAGCGGGCAAAGACCGCGAAGCGGCTGGCCAGCGCGCGGGTGCCGTCGGGTGCCTCCCACACCCACTCGGCGTCGGACTCGTGGTGGGAGATGCCTCGGTAGAACATCATCTTGTCGAGGCCGAAGTCGGCCAGGATCTGCGGAAGCTGGCCGGTCTGCCCCCACGACGACGGTGTGTAGGATACGGTTCCGCATTGGCCGCCGTATTTCTCAACGGTTTTGCGTCCCCAGACGAGGTTGCGAATCAGCGCCTCGTGCGAGATGCTGAACTGTTCCGGTAGCGTGTACCACGGGCCAACAACGAGCCGACCCTGGTGGATGAACCGCTCCACCTGCTCGCGCCGCTCGGGGCGCATCTCCAGATAGTCGTCGATCATGATCGAGTGGCCATCCATCGTGTAGGAGTGGTACTTCGGATCCTTTTCAAGGATGTCGAGCGTGGTGTCCATCATATCGAGCAGCCGCCTGCGCGTCTTCTCGAACGAGCGGCGGAACTCGCGGTCCCAGTGCGTGTTGGATACGATCTTGATCTGCTTAATGTGCGTTGCGTCGGGTTTCATATGCTAGATTCCTTTATTTATTGGGTCTGTGCCAGAGGCCTTTTAATGTAGCAACGCTTCCCCGACCAACGGGAGGAAAGCGTTTTTCGCTTGAACGGATTCCGCTCGCATGGCACCGCTTTCCCTTCGGGTGAAGCGGTATCTACACTGAGCAACAACTGGCGAAACCGGTACAATGGGAAGTTCGAGTTTCCTTATAAAAATTCCATGGTTGTGATTTTCTTTTTCGAGATCGAGACCTCGATCCATCCATCGGCATCAAGTTCGAGATCGCGCACCGGAACCTCTTCGAGCGTCGTTTCCCGGACGGTGCTCCAAGCGCCACCCTTGCCTTCCGGAAGCCCGAACTTGTTCTGCATGCGTTCAAGGGGCGAAACTTCCGGATCCGGCCCTGTGCATCCGCCGTTGAGCCGTATTTTGCCCTCGACGGTTTCGTCCAGCGGATTAAAGAGACGGACGACCCACCCTTCGCCGCTTTCGCTGCGCTTGACGGCGCTGACATGGAGCATAGAAGGTTCGATTTCGAGGAATGATTTTTCGGTCGGCTCCGTGCCATGGGAGGTGGCACCGACCTGACAGACGGTGAACTCCATGTTGAAGCGTTCGGCGGCCTGCCAGAGGTTCGCGGAAGCCCAATCGCCGGCATGCGGCATGACCGCATAGCGGAAGCTGTTTTTACCGGGGCACTGCGATCCCTTCTCGACCGAGCGATAGTCGGCCACACCCTCCTCCGTGGCGCAGATCTTCAGCGGGAAGCAGCGCAACAGGGAGATACTCAGCGTCCGGTCGGCATCGTCGTTGGCGGTGTAGGCCTTGAGTCCCTCGTTGAGCAAGGCCATTCCTGCCTCGCCGTCGCTAATGTCGACGAAGGAGTTCATCGGCTGCTCCGGCTGGGGCGTTTCGTAGTAGAGGTTGTAGTCCGGCTTGATGACCGAGCGCTCGACCACGTCGAACTGCCCCTGTGCCATCACCTTGTCCGAATCGATGCCGCTAGAAAAGCAAACCTGCAGATAGTGGTCCTCGACGCTGTTGTCGATCTCACTGGCGATTTCGACCCAAGGCTGCCCCTTGCGCAGGGTGAGCGTGTTGACGATCCGGTAGGGTCTCGTCTCCGCACGGCGAAACTTTTCGTCGGCTTTCGCCCCGACCGGCAACGCCCAGTCGATGGCGACCTTGAAGGAGGCCTCCAGTTCGCCGTCGCGCACAAGCGTTACCGATGCCCGTTCGTTAAGCGTCGTGAAGATGGTGTCGCTCTCGACCGCAGCATGGAACCATGGATCGCCGACCTCGCTGGAGTCGCGGAACCAGCCCAAGCCTTCGTGCAGGCGGCCGGTCGCCTTGTCGAGAATATCGAGCGTGCCGTTGGCGTTGATTTTGACGCGGACGAGTTCGTTTTCCATCTGCTGCGGGCCGGTGACCATCGATACAGGGTTGGTCAACGTCTTCTGCTTCTTGCCAACCTTTTCGACCCGCTCCACGGCGAAGGTTTTGTATCCCATGCCGGGCACGTCCGGGAATTCCACGAGCGCGGTGTAGCGATGGCCCGCGGCGGTGTTGGCCATGTCGTAGTGGTTGAGGTAGAGGTGGTGGCGCAACCCCTTTTCGGCAACGATCTGGCACAGCAGGGCGTCGCCCGCTTCGTCGACGATCCGGAAACCGTCGCTGTCCCACTCGGCGGGAACATCGACCACCACCTGCATCGTCTCGGTGCGTGCGAAGGCAGAGGGGTTGAAGACCACTGCCGCCATCCGGGTGTCGGGCGACCAGCCGGAGAGATCGATCGAACCGGCGATGTCCATCATGGCCCGCTCGGCCACGCAGTCGCTGATCTCGCGGCTCTGGCGGTAGCGGTACTGCATGTCGTCGTGGACAATGTCGCGGCTGCAGCCGGCGATGGAATCGTGGCCATGGTTCTGGAGCAGCCAGTTGTAGGCCGTGTCGATGAAGGACTGCGGCCAGGGTGCGCCGAGCATGGAGGCGAAGACCGCCATGGGTTCGGCATAACCGGTCAACTTGCGTTCGGTGTTGAAGTTGTCCTGCTTGAGGTAGGTGCGGGCGGAAATGATGTAGCCGATCAGCTCGCTGGAGCTGCCGGGGCTGGCGGTGTGGTGCATCTCGCCGCTGAGCAC
The DNA here is from genome assembly GCA_039715135.1 of Verrucomicrobiota bacterium. Classification (GTDB taxonomy): domain Bacteria; phylum Verrucomicrobiota; class Kiritimatiellia; order Kiritimatiellales; family Pontiellaceae; genus Pontiella. Next base: position 4,758 of record JBDLHZ010000094.1, on the reverse strand, counting down.
CGGCCAGTCGTCGCTGGCATTGGCGATGACACCGTCCTGCCATGCCTTGACGCTGCTGTGGAACACGTCGCCCTCTTCGCCGAGGCTGCGATTGCAGTCGGCGATCATTTTGCTTTCGGCCATGTTCGGGAAGGAGGAGTCGTGGCCCTCCGACCAGAAGCGGTGCGGCGTGGACCAGTGGCCGTCCTGCTCGCTGACGGTGCGGTCGACATAGCCGTCGAGGTCGCTGTTGTCGTAATCCTGGACGGGATAGATGTGGCGGCCATCGAGCAGTTCGTGCTCCATGTTCATGAAGCGGAAGGAGCCTTCGATTTCCGAAAGGTTGAACATCCGGTTGTCCGGGTCTTTCTGGCCCCACAGAACCGGGCGATTGATGAGGTAGTAGGCGTTGTAGCGCGGGCGCGGGGCTAGGCGCGAAACCGCGATGCGGGTACCGTCGGGTGCCTCCCACCATGCCTCCGACTTCGGGCAGACCAGCGTGTTGATGCCGCGGTAGAAGGAGATCATGTCGATCCCGAAGCCTTTATAAAGCTGCGGCATCTGGGAAATCTGCCCCCAGCTAAAGGGCGAGTAGCCGGTCTTGGATACGCCGCCGAAACGCTTGGCGATCTTGTGGCCGAGCAGCAGGTTGCGCACCAGCGACTCGCCCGCGACGCAATATTCGTCCGGCAGGCAGAACCACGGGCCGACGGCCAGCTTGCCGTCCTGCACCAGTTCGCGTATTCTTTCCTCCTTCTCCGGTCTGATTTCAAGGTAGTCCTCCAGCGGGATGGTCTGGGAGTCGAGATGGAAGTGCTTGTACTCAGGATCCTGCTCGAAGATGTCGAGCAGCGTATCCATCATATCAACGAGGTTGTAGCGCACCTTCTGCATGGAAAAACGCCATTCGCGATCCCAGTGCGTGTTGGAGATCCAATGGCAAGAAATTGATGATTGATGATTGATGATTGATGATTGTTTCATATTGATGATTTTAGATTGATGATTGTTGGGAATTGATGATCGTTGATTGATGACTGATGATTGGAATATCCCGCCTAGTGGTTTCCACAGGCGGTCTTGCGGGATGCGGTCATAATGGCTGTGATTTCGTTGGCCTCGTCAAGGAGCGGCTGAACGAGAGAGGCTTCAAGGATTCCGTCTTCCATGATGAGTTCCAGCCAGAGGGCGCTTTCATCGGCTTCCTCTACGACCGTTCCGAGTTTTGCGGCGAACTCTGCCTTGGAACGACCCCGGCAGGCCGCCCGGTAATTGGCGGCAACCGATGTTCCCGACCTGACCAACTGGTTTCCAATCGCCCGCCCCTTGATGGTGTTCGGCAAAGCATCGACAACTTTCAACACTCGCTTGGCAAAATCCTTTGTTCTCTGTTTCAACTCCATACTGTTCACCGTCCATCCCTCCCTTAAACCACAAATTGAAGATTATTAATTTACCAAAAATCATCAATCTAAAATTATCAATCTTCAATCTTCGCCAATCATCGATCTAAAATCATCACTCATCAATTCTCCCCCGTTGATTCCCCCTCGAACAGCTCCACCTGCTCCGGCTGGATCAGCAGCGAACCGGACCACTCCCCCCCTACACTTCCCATCCACTCCAGACATCGATCCAGATACGCTGCCGGGTCGGGACTGCGCACGCAGGTGATGGACGGCCTGTAGAGCATCGCCTCGCCGGCGGCATCGTCGAGGCTGCAAAGCGACAGAGCCCGACCCACAATCAGGCCGCGATCAAATATCGCGCGGCTTGCGCCCAGCGCCGCGGAAGCCGAAGAACAGATTATGGCCGCGGATTCCAACGTGCCGTTCGCCAAAGCACGTCCGACAACCCGGTAGGCCTTGTCGGCGGCCGATCCATACGCCTCGACCGGCTCGTCGAACAGCTCCGCCGCCCCGGGGTGGCGCTCCGCCCAGACCTGCCAGCCCTGCAGCCGCAATTCGATGATCTGGTCATGCGGCTGTGTATTCAGGAAAGCGATTCGACGATGCCCAAGCCCTGCGAGGTGGCCCAGAATGCGTTGGATGGCCAGACGCGGCGGCGTCAGCAACAGGGATGGCAGCCCCTGGGCGGAAAGATCGGAATCCAACATGACCACCCGATGCCCGGGCTGCTGAAACTGCTCGATGAGGGAGACCGGCGGCTCCGCCACGGGCGGCAGGAAAAAAACTCCGTCGAACTCGCTGATGGCGGCATGGATGACGTGATCCTCGGCATGTGAATATCCAATGACCCTGACGTCCCAACCGCGCTTTGCCACAGCCGTTTCGATCGCGCGGTGCCAGCGTTCGTAGATCGGACTCGGGTAGGCCGGCAGGAGCAGTGCAACCTGGGGCCGGGCATTCTCGCGGTTGACCGTCACCCGGCTGTTGGGTTCCCGAAGCAGCAAACCCTTGTCGATCAGCATTTGGACGGCCTTGCGCGCCGTCAGGCGCGAGACCTGCGCCTCGCAGGCAACCGCTTCGTCCGTCGGAAACGGCTGCAACATGTAGTCGCCCCTCCGCACGCGCTTTTCCAGCGCCCTTGCAAGCTGCGACACCTTGTTTGTGGATCCATTCGCTACCATGCCGATGGTTATATACAATAATTGTAAACTATCAAGCGAATATTTTTATAAACAGCCGAAAGCTTGCGTTTAAGGTAGTGCTTTGGTCGTATCAATAGATACAAACTATAAACAAGCAGGCTGAGTACGAATGATTATGGGAAATAGTTTTGACACATCCGGTCTGTTTTGTTAAATAATTTTCCATGAAACGAGATATACATCCCCTTCTCGAAGGTATGTTGCGAGATGACCGGCAACGCGAGGTGATCCTCGTGGAAGGTGCTCGCCAAGTGGGCAAATCCACGCTGGTCAGCCATGTACTGGCAGGCATGGACGCTCCCTCGACTGCCATTGATTTGGAGAAAGACCGCAAGACGGCGCGTCTGATCGACAAGACTGCGGACTTCGCGGACTTCAGGGTCTTGATGAAAGACCATTGCGGATTAAGGGAAGACGGCGGTATTCTTTTTCTTGACGAGGCCCAGGAGTGCCCGGTGCTGGCCAGATACGTGAAGTCTTTCAAGGAGGACTGGCCCGGGGTTCGCGTGGTGCTGACCGGATCCTCGATGCATAGGCTTTTCGGGAAAGACATCCGGATCCCGGTTGGGCGCACAAGAAGCCTGTGCGTCTTTCCCTTCAGTTTCCCGGAATTTCTGCGTTGCCTCGGAGATACCGAGCTGGCCGAAACCATCCATGCGGCACCCGGGTCGCTCCCCCCCTCAAGGCATGAACACCTCCTGGGACTCTACAACCGCTACCTGCATGCCGGCGGCTATCCCGAGGCCATAAAGGCCTTGGCGGCCGGCGAAGCGGCAGAGCCGGTCATCGATGAGATCATAGGGACACTCCAGGACGATTTCGGACGGAAGGAAGACTACGGGCCGGCTCTTTTCGAAGACACGATCAGGGCCGTGGCAAACCATGTGGGGAATCCATCCAAATATACGCACCTTGACACGACCAAGTACCATGCAAAGAAGATAATCTCCGCCATGCGGGCATGGCATCTGATCCTGGAGGTCCGCCCCCATGCGCTTGACCCGCAGCATTCGGATTTCCTTCCCAAACGCTATCTGCACGACCTAGGCGTGGTGAATCGGCAACGAAGCATGGCCGTTCCATCCATATCCTTGCTGCGAACGCTTGATCCACAGCTACGAACCCCGCTGGGAGGGCTCTTTGAAAACGCGGTTCTCCTGAATCTTCTTGAAGGGGCATCGGCCAAAATGAAAGTCGGCACATGGCGCAAAGGCACCCGGAGCGCCGTTGAGGTGGACTTCGTCATGGATGCGGCTGAACTGGGTCTGAAGATACCCATCGAATGCAAAGCAACCCTTGCCGTTCGAAGGCGCCACGCCGGGAGCGTTGTGGATTACCTGCGAACGACACACCAGCCGTTCGGCGTACTCGTGAGTGCCGCGCCACTGGGAGTCGTCTACCGTGGCGATGGTTGCTGCGTGATGAACATCCCTGCGTACCTTGCAACCCGGAACAACATTGTGCGCTATGCCGAAGGTGCATGAATAGTGCCGAGGATCCACCCCGGGCGCCAAAAGCCCAAGGCCTTTTCCGGTTAATGGTTCTTATCGGGTCGCAAAACTATTGGGGTATTGGGCGCCTACTTGCCGTTGAGGATCAGCGTTCCAAGGGTTTTCGGGGAGTTCCAGTAGTTGGCATCCTTGTAGTAGGTCATTGACGTGTGCTGGCGATAGCCTCCGTCGATGTCGTCGGACAATACGTTGAGGCCGAGTTTGCTTCTGCCGTCCAGTCCTGCCTCTTTCAGAGGAACCGCGACTTCGACCACGTATCCGCCGAACCACACCCAGCAGGGCACCGAGCTTTTCGATTTTGGAACCGATGTGGCCAAGCACACCGACTCGGTTTTCGCACATCCCGGCAACCGCCTTGGCGGCCTCGACCCAGTCGCGGATCTCCTCCCATGCGGCCTCTTCCTGCAGATAGCCGCTCACGACGTGGTAGTCAAAACAATCCTGCATTCATCGTTTCAAATCCTTTACAACTTGATCAAGAGTGGATGGAGCTACAGGCCATGCTACCGCATATGCCAAAATGCCCTTATGACCTTGGCGCGGGGCGGATAGACCCGCTCGCCTGCCTTGCTGAAATGGCGGCCAACAGGGAATGTCCGCAGGAAATCGATGATTTCCAGCATCCAGTCGTTTGAAATGCTCTGGGCAATGATTACG
>JBDLHZ010000093.1:0-8358 GCA_039715135.1 Verrucomicrobiota bacterium | reverse complement strand
TCACAATGCCCGGATGGGCGCATCCGGTAACCACGATGCGCTTGTCGTCCGTTTGCAAAAGCAAGGCCTGTTCGTTGCGCGAGCCTTCCATTTCCCCGCTCAGCATGATGCCGCGGCAGATATCGACGCGATCCGGACCAACGGGAACAAGCTGTGCGCCATGGGCGCGTACTTCGTCCTTGAGGTGCCGGGAAAGCGATCCCGGCAGATAGACATCCACATTGGGGTTTACATCAAGGAAGGACCAGATACCGCCGATATGGTCCCAGTCGCCGTGCGAAATAATCACGGTGTTGATTTGCGCGGGATCAAACCCGAGGGCGGCCAGGTTGTTGAGCAGGATCGGACCGGATGTTCCCGTGTCGAACAAGATGGTTTTCTCAAACCCCTCAACCACGCAGGCAAAGCCCCAGCTCGGTTTCAGACCTTCGGTTTCCGGCATGTGGTTATCGTACACCACCGTGATTTGGAATTTGTCTTTCATGGGTTCCTATCCTTGTGATTTGTCCTTTATGAAAAAGGTGAACGGTATGGCGCACAGGCTCAGGGCTGCCGTGATTTGGTAGGTTGTCACAAATCCGTAGCGGTCGGCGAAAAGGCCGACGAAGAGGGCGACAATCGACCCGGCGGCAAAGTTGGCGGTCATGAAGAGACCGTTCATGAAAGCCGGCCGGTCCGAGTCCAGATCATGGATCATGGCCATGAAGACCGGTGTACTCGCAAAGAATACCAATCCCATCAACCCGAGCAATATCCACTGCCCGATGCCCGTTGCCAGCGTGAATAGAAACATCAAAATGGGGCTTAGCAGCATAATGAAAAGCAGCACGGTTTTTCTTCCGGCCCGATCCGACAGGCTTCCAGCCAGCAAGGCGCCGCCCGCTCCGGCCAGTTCCATGAAGGCCAGCGCGGCGGCGGCGGTTTTGATGGAATGGCTACCTTCAACCATGTAGGCGGGAAGGAAGGTGGTCAGGGCGGTCTTGGAAAATCCGCGGAACAGCAGGATGGGGGTGATCAGCAGGAAGAAGGGGGCAACCTTCCGGATATTTTCCCCGACCGGGGTCTTGGTTCTTTTTTGGTGGTGCCGGATATGTTTCTTATCAATCGTTCGCAGATTGATGAACAGAATCAATGACGCAACCAGTCCAAAAGGGATCAGGCGCCATGTTCCTTCGAATCCCCACCATGAAATGGCGGCAGTGATAAGCAGTGGCCCCAACGTACGGGCCATTTCGCCGCCAAACATGAAAAAGCTCATGCCTTTTCCGATCTGGCTGCCTGAAACCTGCCGCATCAAAACCGGGGCGGTTACATGGAACACGGCCGCGCTCAGGCCGCAGGTGAAAAGCAGCACTGCCAGAAGGGCGGTTGATGGAGCCGCCCCGAGCAGGCTCATGGAGACAATGGTGATGATTGGTGCGGCAATGATGCCCGAGCGGATGACCAGCCGGTCGGCGATGAAGCCGATCAGCGGGTTGAAGAGGTTCGGAAGCCGTTGCACCACGGAGAGTAGCCCAGCGACCGCATAGCTAAAGCCGAGCTTTTCCGTAAGCAGGGGGATCAACGGCGCGAAGAACGAGGAGTATACATCGTGCAAGAGGTGTGCCGTCGCGACAGAAAGCACATTGGTGGTTCTGAATTTATTCATTGGGCTCTTTCGCTTCCGTGCGGCAGCCCGAAGTTTTTCGGGCGGGCTTCAATGCGGGCTGTCAGGTCATCAAACATGCGTTCTATCCTTCCATCTCTTTGCCGAGTTCTGCCCATATCTGTTTCAAAACCTCGACAGAGGGGCCTTCGCCGTGCTCCAGCACGGTCTTGCCAGCCATGAGTGCATCGTGGATGTTGCGGTCGAATGGAATCTCGCCGATCACGCGGGCGTGCGCCTTTTCCGCCATTTGATGAATCCGCTGCGCCTGTTCCGGGTTCAAGTCGGCCTTGTTGATGACGACCGAGACGGGCAAGCCGAAGTGGCGGCACAGCTCCAGCACCCGCGCGAGATCATGCACGCCGGAGACCGTTGGCTCGGTAACGATCAGCACGCGATCCGTGTCGGTGATCGATGCAATCACGGGGCAGCTGGTTCCGGGAGGTCCGTCGGCGATGATGAGCGGATATTGCATTTCCATCGCGATCCGCGCGGCATGCCGCCGCACCTCGCTGACGAGCTTGCCGGAGTTTTCCTCGGCGATGCCGAGCCGGGCGTGGGCCATCGGGCCGCCGTCGGTGGTGGAAAGGTGCAGTTCCCCGGTTTGGTTAGGCTTCTGGGTAATGGCCTTGGCGTGGCAGACGAGGGAGCAGAGTGAACAACCTTCGCAACCCATTTCATCGATGGCATAGAGCGGCATGCCGGTCAGCTCGCACGGTTCACCGGTTTGGTGCACCGCGTCGAAATGGCAGGCCCGCATGCAGACTCCGCAGCCGATGCAACGTTCCGGGTCGACCTGGAACTTGGCGCCTCCGAAGAATGGCTGGCTTTCATAGATTGCTGGCTTGAGCAGCAGGTGCAGGTCGGCCGCGTCAACATCATTGTCCGCCATCACCTTTTGGTCTGCGAGCTGGAGCAGGGAGGCGGTAACCGTGGTCTTGCCTGTTCCGCCCTTGCCACTGATAACTGCGATTTCCTGGAACTCCTTGGCCGTTCCCTTTTCAAAGGGGCGCCGGGTTTCGGTGGATACGCTGAGGGTTTCCACTTTCGGTTCGGCCGGGACTCCAGTGTCTTTCAGTTGCTGGATGTTTGCGAAGATCGACTTCAGATGGTCCTGTAGTTCGGGGAATGCTTCGGCAATGATTTGGCCTTTGGAATACGTCTCTGCATATTCGCGCTTGAACGGGATTCTTCCGAGGATGGGAAGACCGATCTCTGTGGCATAGTCCGAAATCAGGTCTTCTCCGCTGTCCGAGCGGTTGACGACAATCCCGGTGGGCACCTTCATCTTCAGGGCCAGGCCCACCGCCAGCTTAAGGTCGTGCAGACCGAAGGGGGTCGGTTCCGTAACCAGTACCGCCACATCCGCTCCGTCAACCGCCTCGACCACCGGGCAGCCGGTGCCGGGGGCGGCATCCATGATGCAGACCGCATCCGGATCGATCATTTTGTTCAGCGCCTTGACCACGGTGGGAGCCGAAGGCTCGCCCACATTCAACAATCCATCGGCAAAAAAGAGGCCGGAGGTGGCCGGGGCGACACGTACCCTGCCCATCGCAAAAGGCTTTTCCGTGAGGGCTCCGGCGGGGCAGACGTGGGAGCAGACGCCGCAGGCGTGGCAGAGTTCGTTGAAGACCAGCACCTTGCCGTTTACGGCGGCCAGTGCGTTGTAGGTGCAGGCCTCTGCGCACGCCCCGCAGTCGGTGCATAGGTCGGCGTTCCAGACAGGTTTTTGCACGTGGACGGGTTGTTCGGTTTCAAATTCGGGGTCCAGGAAAAGGTGGGCGTTGGGTTCCTCGACGTCGGCATCCATCAGTTGGATCTTCTGTCCGGCTTGCGCCAGGGTCCAGGCCAGGTTGGTTGAAAAGGTGGTTTTTCCGGTTCCGCCTTTCCCGCTTGCGACCGTGATCTTCATGGAATGGATCCTAATGGTCGCAGGCGTTCATGCCTGTTTCGAGCGCGCCGGCCAGATAGGCCTTCGCCAGTGTTTCCGGATCTTCGGAGGGTGCGCCGACGACTACGGCGATATCCTGCGCCTCGAACAGTGCCTGGGCGCGCTGACCCATGCCGCCGGCGATGATCAGGTCGGCATTTTGTTCGGCCAGCCAGTGCGGCAGGACGCCTGGCTCATGGGGAGGCGGATCGAGTTCGACCGAGCCTTTAATGGTTTGGGTTTCCGGGTCGGCATCGACCAATGCGAATTTTTCGCAGTGGCCAAAGTGCATGCTCAGTTTTCCGTTTGCAATCGGAATGGCTATTTTCATTTTTTGTTCCTCAAGATTTGGTTGATGGTTGCAAATATCATTCTTTGGATTCGTTCTCCTCCTCGTCCTCGGATAACAAATCGAGGACGAGAACGAGTTCGACGGACGAGGACGATAGGAGCTAGTTCAAGAAGTGCGTGAACGCTTCCTCTTCCGTGGCGACGGCGCCACCCATGACCTCGGCGATGAGCCCGCCGAACATCTTGCCCATTAGCTTCATGCCCATGGTGGCGACATAGGTGTTGCCATCGGCCTTTTCATAGACCGAGATGGTGCAGGGCATCATGATCGAGATGTAGCGCGCAGAATCAGCCTGCAGAATGGCCTCGGCATGGTCGGGTTGGCATACATTGATCAACGTTGTGGGCGGCACCTTCTTGCCATACTTCTCCAGACCTTTGTCCAGATGCATGGTCGACGAGACGATCCATCCGCCTTGTTCCACGTTCTGTTCGATCCTGGCAATGGTCTCCTCGTAGCCGAGGGGGCTCTTGCGCTCCTTGATCATCTGCTTCGGCATGATGGTCCATCCGGCCACCGCCGCAACGGCAACGCCTGCAACTACACTGGGTACTATCTTCTTCATGTTACTACTCCTTGTTGGTTAGTTCCGAATCAGTTTCAGTATTAAGACATGAATTACGCATTACTCGTTATTCCTAAACCCAATGCGCCTCGGCGTTGGCGGACTCGGCGGCGGCCAGTTCGCCGTTTTTCAGCTGTTCATGAGCCTCGGCAATGGTTCCGGCCGTGCAGTTGTAGATCTTGATGCCGACGGCATCCAAAACCTGGAACGCCTTGGGGCCGCAATGGCCGGTAACCACGCAGTCCACCTTTTGCTTGGCCAGCTGCATGGCGGATTGGATGCCCGCCCCCTGGGCCGCATTCAGGTTTTGCCTGTTTTCAATCACGTTCAGCCTGCCCGTTTCGTCGTCGTAGACCAAAAAGCGCGGTGCGCGCCCAAAACGACTGTCAAGCGGACCGGCCAAGGAGTCGGAGCCTGTGGTAAATGCAATCTTCATATTTTTCCTTTGTTATACGTTTTGAAATTGTTGTGGCGCAGGTTTTCTAGCCTGCGCAGGGCAGACTGGAAAGTCTGCCCCACATTGACAGGCTATCGTTGTTGTCCACGACCTGCACCCGGTCCACGACCGAGTCCGCGGCCCCGTCCTTGCCGGCCGCCTCCTGTTCCGCGTCCGAGTCCGTGGCCAGTTGCGGGAGCGGCGTTGCCTTGGTTCGCGCAGGTTCCTTGCCTGCGTCCGGTCATGGGTCCTGCGCCTGCAGGTCCGGTTTTATTTTGTCCTGGCATTTTATGCCTCCTTTTCGTTATCCGGCATTTGTGCTCCGGAGCCTTTCGTCGGGCAGCCACCTTGCCGCCTTCTTCCCTGGCCTCGTCCGTGGCAAGGTTTGCCGGTTCTCCGGCCACGGATGTGAATGGGTCCCCCCTCCAGCCGAATAGCTTTGCCCTGTATCAGGGCTTCGGCGATTTTTTGGCGGGCCGATGCAAGGATGCGCCCGACCGTCGGCCGGGAAACCTTCATCTGCTCCGCGACCTGTTCCTGGTATAGCCCCTCGGCATCGGCCAGTCGCACCGCCTCGATCTCATCGAGTGTCAGCACAACCTCCTCGAGTTCGTGCATCGGTACGCCCGTTGGCTTGAACCAGCTTACGGGCGGCAGGTTTTCAATTTCGCGTGTGCATTTTGGTCTTGGCATGGAATCTCTCCGTTCGCGTTGAATTGAGCATATGCTCATAACAAGGTCAAGCGACTATTTAGATTTATTTTTAATAACCCTTTCGGCGGGTAGGGTCGGAGACGGTTTTTGCCCCTTGGTCTTTTAGCCAGAAACCTAGATTGTGGAGATTTCAATGCCGAAACCCCGGATCATGGCGAGGTCGGTTTCGTCTTGCGCATTGAAAATTCGCCTTGGTTCCAGGTCAAGCGATACATAGCACAGAAAAGCCTACTCTCCGGCGGAAGGCACGATCAGCACATTGCAGCGGGCGTGGCGGATGACGGCTTCGGAAACGCTGCCAAGCAAAGCCTTGCGCAGCAATCCATGGCCGTGCGAACCGAGGATGATGATATCCGGTTGCAGATCCTCGGCCTTTTCAAGAATGAGTTTGGCGGCATCGCCTTTAAGCAACATGGCCTGGGCATCGGCACCGTCTTCCCGGAGCTTGGCGGACATGGTGAGCAATTGGCCATGTTCGCGCTTGAACTCCTCGGCGCTGAGGTCCCGCGCAAGCTGAACATCGCCGGGCATGTTGATGAATTCGGGGGCATAGCCGGAAAACTGGGTCGATTCATAGGCCATCGCCTGGGTTTCATCGGAGGCGACATGCACTATCCACAACTTGCTATCCAGCGCCTTGGAAAGGGCGGCCGCCTGCTCGAGCACGGCCTCGGTGTTCTTTGAAAAATCGACTGCGGCAAGAAGTTGTTTCATGGGATCTCCTTGGGTTTATCTCTGCCGCTATTCTATTCCGTGCAGGGTGGTTGGCAAGAATGCGTTGGAAATCTTTTTTGGCAAACCTGTTATTCCGCCCAGGTTCCCCAATATCAGGATTCGCCTAGCGCGGGCAGGGTGATGGTAACGGAGGTTCCGCCCTCGCTGGTCTCGATGTCCAGTTGGCCGTTGTGGTCGATCACTGCGCGCTTGGCGATTGGCAGGCCGAGGCCGAGGCCGCGCGCCTTGATGGTGCTGAACGGCGAGAATAGCTTGTCGCGAACCGATTCATCGATACCGCTGCCGGTGTCGGCAATGGTGACAAAAACCTTTGCTTGTCCGTTTTCCGGATCACGGCTCTTGACGCTGAGATTGATGCGCGCATCCTTTTTGTTATCGAGGTTTTCAGCGGCGTTTCGGAGGAGGTGGTAGATGCATTCCTCCAGCGAGGCGGCATCGCCGTTGATCTGTAGCGCCGAGTCGTCGGCCGAGAGGTGGATCTTGAGGTTTTCGTGGTCGAGATCGGATTGGATCCGGGTAACGGCGTTCTCGATGGGCCTGCGGATATCCAAGGGCTTGAGAACGAGTTGGGGGAGGTCGGCGAAGGCATTGATCTTGTCGACGATCTGGTTGAGCTTATCGACTTCAGCCGTGACCTGTTCGCCGAATTCGGCGCGGAAGTCGGGGTCGTCGTAGCGCTCGGGCAACAGTTGGGAGAAGGTTTTGATGGCGACGAGCGGGTTGCGGATCTCGTGGCTCATGCTGGCGGCCAGATCGGTCCAGAAAGCGGCGCGTTCAAGCTGCTCTTCCTTTTCCTGGAGGAGCTTGGCGCCGGTGATGTCGTGAAGCATCATCATGGCTCCAACGCAGGATCCATCTTCTATCAGGCAGCGTGTTTCGGCGGAGAGGGTGCGCTTGGTGCGCGGATCGATCCATTCCCTCGCATCATGCTCTTCCCGGTTCCCAAGGGCGCGGTGCAGCAGGTCGGCTATATGGCTGCCGAGGTTTTCGGCGCGCTGGCCGATGATCTCCTCCATTTCGGGTTGCAGGATTTCGCGGGCGGTACTGTTGAACCAGCGGATGGTTGCGTTTTGATCGCACGCGACAATGCCGAACGGAATGGAATGGAGCAGGGTTTCGGCGAGGGCCTTCTGAAGAGCCGTCTCTTCGTATTGGAGCGCTTTCTCAAGGGTGGTTGAAATGTGGTCGGCGAGTCCGGTGAGGTCTTCGAGGCCGGCAACGTCGAACGGGATTCCGGTCGCACGCTGGCCAACGAATATCCAGCCCTGGACATGGCCGGTGGCATAGAGGGGGATAATGATTTCCGCCCCGAGCGAATCCAGCGCCTGCTTGAGCATGGCGCGCTGTTCCGGATCATGAATGTTTTCGAGCGTTTGCCGGGAAACCAGATGGGGGTTCATTTCCAGCCACTGGACAAAAGGATTGTCTTGATGGATGGCGAGGGTTTCGGTGGCTTTCAGGCAGCGCATGCCGGCCTGGAAGAGATACTGCTCCTCGTGCTCGTGCTTGATGAATATGCCGGCGCGTGAAACACGGGCCGTGGCAACAAGGCCTTCAACGACGCTCTCAAACAGCATGTCGAGATTGTCGAAGTTTTTCTGTGCCTTGGAAAAGTTTTGCAGTGGAGCGGAAATGGGTGCGTGCGGTTGCGGCGCAGCTTCTGTGTGCCGTGCGTTGAGCTTGGCCAGCTCGTCTTCAAGCAGGCGGGATTTTTGCCGTAGCGTGAAGCATTCCACGGCATGCTTGAGCAACGCTTGGAATTCGCGCCGATCCGGTTCCATCCCGGTGGTGGCAAACGGGTCGAGCCATTCGACGGCGAGCATGGGGTCGGAGCGGTCGACACCCATGGCGATAACGACGCTCAGCGGCCGGTTGGCCCTGATTTCGGACAGGACTTCAAGGCAGTTCGGGGCGCGCAGGTCGGCGAGCAGCACGGTGTCGCCAAACTGGGCGAAGCACTGCTCGAGTTCGGCTTGCG
>JBDLHZ010000092.1:0-8395 GCA_039715135.1 Verrucomicrobiota bacterium | reverse complement strand
CCTTTTTCAACAGGTCGCCGACCTCGTGGGTGTCATACAGAAAATGGTTGGGATAGGCTCGGGCCGGGCCGTCATGAACCCATTTGCCATTGATGGAAATCCGATACCAACTATCCGCCGTAATGTAAAGGGAAGCATCGCCTCCCGCCTTCTTCAGTCCGAATTCCTTCTTGAAGCACACCGTTTGGTTATACTCGTGCACATCGCGCTGTGCGCACCAAATCCATTTTGCCTTGTCCATATATTCCTCATCGCCGCATCGCCTCCACTCGGTAGAAGGCACGGCTTGTTAGATTCGCAGCCTCGATAAAAATTTTCGCTCCGACACCGAGCATGTTGCTCAGCGGAAGCTATGAACCATGCACAAGGTTGGTGCCGTAGTACAGCGAATAGAACCGGCTACTCCACATCGGGGTTTTTGTAGGCGAGGGAAATCCTCCGCTTCACCGCCACAAAGCGCCAGATGCCGATGATGGCGGCAACTCCTCCGACAACCAAAAGAACAGTTCCCAGTTGCACCATGGTCTTTTCCTCCGGAAAGATTTTCACAAGTGTTCCCCCGGCTGCAAGCAATGCAATGGCGGTGCGCAGATAGGAAAGCAACGTGCGCTCGTTAGCCAGTACGGTTCGGTCATATGCAAGATGATCCCGCAAGATCATGTCATCCGGGTTTATTTTAGAATAAGGCATAAGGTCGCACCCTTTCAGATTCGTCAGAGATTTGGGTTTCGCGCGGAGAGTAACTGCTTCAGGTGGTTCTTTCAACTCTCCACCTCCATCAACCTCTCCCTTTTCCCGTCAATGGACGGATGCTTGATTTATTAGCATTAATGGTGGAGACTATCCGGCATGCGAATCGAGTGGAATACAAGTTCACCAACACCTCCGGCAAAACACTGGAATCGGTCTTTTCCTACAACTCGATCAACCACCTAGCCTTCAATGCCGGCGCGCTCGATGCCGCCGTGAAAATGGGCAAGGCACTAGGCGAAGATGTTTCCGAATACGAGGCCTTGCTTGGCAAGAGCATCGCCTATCTGGAAGAGAAGCTCTACAACGGAGAATATTTCTTCCAAAAGGTTCAGACCGAAGGGCTGGACCACGAATTCGCGCCGCTCAACCCCGGCTTCAACGGCAAAGGCTACAAGGGCATCGCTGAAACCATCAACGAACAGGGGCCGAAATACCAGTATGGCACCGGCTGTCTATCCGACGGCGTGCTCGGCTTCTGGATCGCGCGCGCCTGCGGCCTTGATGAAATCATGGATGCCGGAAAAATCGCCTCGCACCTCAGAGCCGTCCACAAGTACAACTTTAGGCAGGACCTCTCCGACCACGCCAATACCCAGCGGCCCTCCTACGCTGTCGGCAACGAGGCCGGCCTGCTCATCTGCAGCTGGCCGCACGGTGGCAAACCCATCCTTCCCTTCGTCTATTCCGACGAAGTCTGGACCGGCATCGAATACCAGGTCGCATCCCACCTCATGATGCACGGCGAAGTTGAAAAGACTCTCGAAATCGTGTGCGCCTGCCGCGATCGCTACGACGGCTACGTCCGCAACCCGTTCAACGAATACGAGTGCGGCCACTGGTATGCCCGTGCCATGGCCAGCTATGGCCTCATCCAGGGACTCACCGGCCTGCGCTACGACGCGGTCGACAAGACGCTGCACATCGACTCCCGCATCGGCAACGACTTCCGCGCCTTCCTCTCCACCGCCAGTGGATTCGGCATCGCCGGCCTGAAAAACGGCAAGCCCTTCGTGGACGTACGCAGCGGCAGCATCGATGTGGACAAGGTTGTCGTGTCCGGCGGTGAAATGAAACTGATCCAGCCTTGAATGTCAGAACAGTAGTCGTTTCATCCAATTATAGCAGCACGTTATCACACCTGTTAAAGTGTGGTAATAATGTGTCAGCGTTGAAAAAAGATGGGTTGGGGCAAACCGCGAATGAAATGCCGTATTCGTTGTAGCGGCGTTTCTCAGAAACGCCCAGCGGCTCTAAGAGCCGCCACTACATTGCTCGGTGATAGATATTACGGCATCACACCTGGCATCCCATGAACGGGCTGTAGTTCGAGGATGCCCGACTGGAGAGCAATCTCTTATTTCCAGTCGGTGAGCCAGTGGGCGAGGCGCAGGTTTGTGGTCTCGATCGGCATGGTGCTTCCCAGGCGGATGGTGCGGGTTTCCCCGGCGCGCAGGTCGAAGTAGGCATCCTCGACCGTCACCGCCCGAGTGAGGCCACGTTGCCGCGGCCAACCCGGCTCACGTGGCGCACCATCGGCGCAACCCTCGTTGATGCCCTCGAAGTGGACGCAGCGGGCGAATTTGCCAGCCTTGATTGTTACATCCACACCCCCGGTCGTGAGTTTGGATGTAACCATTTCGAGGTTGGGTTCGGGCCACGGCACGTCTTTCCAGAAGTTGGGGAAAAAGACATCGCTGCGCTTCTCCTCGCCGCAGGCCAGTTCCGCAAAGAGGAACGCGTCCTGCGCCCCGCCGAATCCGTCCGTGTCGATCTGCGCCAACACGGTGGAAGCGTTGGCGGGAATGGAGACCTGCTGTTCCTTGCTCCACGCTGCCTCGCCGGCGAGGTTTTCCTCGCCGAAGCAGAGGGTTCCTTCGTATGCATCCAGCGTGTCGTTGCAGGCGACCAGCTCCCAGCCGTTTTCGTCGGCGCGGTTTTTCCAGCCAATCTGCAGCGGGCGGGCGGCGCGCTTGGCGGCATAGTAGGCGGCCTTCGGAAGGCCGTACCAGTCGACCACCGACCAGCTTCCAGTCGGCCATGGATCGGAAAACATCCAAAACATGGAGCCGCTGTTGACGGGGCGCTTGGTGCGGTAGCCAAACATTTCGTCCCACATCGCCTCGGCATGGACCATCATACCGTACTTGATGAATTCGGAATGGTCCTTCGGATCGCCAAAGAAGGTCTGGGCAAGCCCCAGCTGTTTTTTCGCAAAGGTGCGCGTGTCGTGGTGGTCGTAGGGATTCGTGGTGATGCGATAGTCCCACAGATCATCCATCGGCCAATAGTGGTCCTCCGGCATGAACTTCTCGAAACTTTGGCGGCGCCCCGGCCCCTGAATGGCAAACTCGGAGTTGAACGAGGTGTCGATATGGTTCACGCAGTTGCGGTAGTCCAGATGCCCCTTGGAACCGGGCGCGAAGGTTTCACCCAAGGCACTGAGATGGGCATCGCCGGACTTGGGATGGTTCCCGCTGTCGACGTAGGCATACGGCGATCCGCGGCGGTATGGGCGGAACGGATCGAGCGTGTCCACGATGCCGGGAATGATTTCGTCGAACAGGGCGTCGCCGTGGTTCACCATCTTGCGGAAAAAGTCGCCGGACTTTTCGTTGCCGCCGACCCAGTAGACCAGCGAGGTGTGCGTGCGCAGGCGCTTGACCTGATATGCAACCTCCTTGCGGATGTTTTCCACGAACCAGTCGTGGTCGTCTGGAACATCGCCGCAGGCAAACATGAAGTCCTGCCAGACCATCAGGCCGAGCTCGTCGCACAGGTCGTAGAAGATATCCTTTTCGTAGATGCCGCCGCCCCAGACGCGCAGCATGTTAAAGTTGGCCTCCTTGGCCAACCCCAGCATGTGTTCGTATTTTGAATCGGGAATCGCGCCGGTAAAGCTGTCGAGCGGCACCCAGTTGGCCCCCTTGCAGAAGCAGGGCTCGCCATTGATGATGAATGCAAAGCCCATCTTGTCCGGTCCCAGCGCCGGCTCTTCGAGCTGCACTTCGCGAATACCGAAGCGTCCGGATTTGGAATCGATCGCCGTGCCGTTTTTTTCCAGCTTGAGTTCATAGGAATAGAGCGGCTGGGCGCCCATTCCGTTGGGCCACCAAAGCTGCGGGTTTTCAACAAACACGTTGCGGAAGTTCTTGATGCCACTGGCCGCCCAGGACTCATCGGCAATCCGGTTTCCATCCGGATCCTTCACCATCAGGTGCAGATCCATTCCAACATCGTCGAGCTTTTGGATCTCGCCACTGAGCGTAATGAAGAATGAAGCCGTTCCCTCGCAGGAGGTATTCAGATTAACCCCGGCGAAACAAACCTTGTCGTAGGATTCCAGCGAAACGGAATCCCAGATGCCCGTGCCGGGGCAGTCCGGCGCCCAGTCCCAGCCAAAGTGGCACTGCGCCTTGCGCATAAAGATGCGGTGGCAGTTGAAACAGGCATAGTAGGGTTCGGCATTGTGCTGCTTCATTATAATCGAGATCGGCTCAATGCAAACCTGAAGGGTGTTCGCCGCATCGGTCTTCAGCTTGCCCGACACGTCGAACCGGTATTCACGGAACATGTTGTCCGTGTGGCCGATCTTTTCGCCGTTGAGATAGATGTCCGAAACCGTATCGATCCCCTTGAACACCAGTTCGCCGACCGACTCCAGATCGGCCTCGGAAACGGAAAACTCGCGGCTGTACCACCACTCCCTTTCGGTGGTCCATTTGTTCTTTTCAATGTTGTCGGCAAAGTACATATCGTCGAGCTGCCCGGCAGCCATCAGATCCACATGGACATCGCCCGGAACTTGCGCGGGAATCCAGCCATCCGGATCCTTCAACGCATCTCCCCCGCCCTGCTGGAAATCGAAGCCCTTCAACTTCCATTCACCATCTAAAACCATTCTTTTCATAAATCCGTTCCAAACCCTCTTTAAAAGCAAACCAGAGCGCGGTTTATAGGATTGCCAGACACCTGAATGCAAGCCTGTGCAACAATAAAGCACCTTCTATTCCATGTCAATTTCTTCCTTCGAGCCTCTTGCACAATTCAGCCCTGTTGTGGTGCGTGCTTCACGTCTGCGGGAGCACGCTTTTTCGCAACCTGCTTATTCCGAACAATGCGTGCTCCCGCAGACGTGAAGCACGCACACCCTTGCGCACATTCGACTAGAGGTTTTTCAAGAGGCTACCCTGCCCGCAATTCGGCCTGCAGCTCGCCGACCCGTTTTTCCGAAAGCGGATAGAACGCCACCAGCAGCGCGGCGAACCCGACAAAACCCACGGGGACGATCATATAGAGCAACCGCATGGTGGTGATCACCGCCTCGGGCTGCACATCCACGTCCGCATCGTAGCCCGACCACGTAAGCATGTAGCCGCTCAGAACCATGGTGAGTGCCTGCCCCGCCTTGCAGGCCCAACTGTAGGAAGCGCCGAACATGCCCTCGCGGCGGCGACCGGTCTTGAGTTGGTCGAGGTCGCAAATATCCGCCAGCATGGCGCCGGAAATCGTCCACATGCACGACATGCCCGGAGCGATCAGCGCCAGCGTAACGAGCTGTAGATAGGGCGCCTTCGGGGTATAGGTGAACCAGCTTGTCCCGTAGGCCACCACCACCATCAGCAGACCGCCGATCAGGGTAGCCTTTTTTCCGATCCGGGTGGCGATCGCGGTAATCACCGGAACCAGCGCAATGCCTGCGCCCTGATAGGCAAAATTAGCGTACATGTTGAGGGTAGCCACCCCTGTTTTTTCGCCACCAAACACATAGTAGGTGTTGATATAGACCGCGAAGATGTTGACCATGAAAAGGCCGAGAAACACGCAAACCGTGACTGCCAGCAGCAACAGGAACACCTTGTTGGAGAAGGTGGCCTTGAGCGCCGGCCAGAGTTTTATTTTTTCCTGGTCGTGCGTGTCGGAGCTTTCGCGGCAGAAAAACGCGGGCAGCACGCCGCACACCAGAATCAGCGCCCCGAAGGCCAAGCCGACATAGCGAACGCCGACAACATCGTTCTCGCCGCCCCACTTGAGCGCCAGCACCCACAAAGTCCCCAGCCCCAACCCACCAACGGCCTGGAAGACGGTGCGGTAGGCCTGCACCCGCGTTCGCTCGTTATAGTCGGTAGTCAATCCCAAACCGAGCGCGCCCCACGGCACCACGAAGATTGTGTAGGCCGTGTAGTAGAGAAACACCATTCCCATGAAATACCAGCCAATCGCCGTCACCGACCACGAAGTCGGCGGACACCAGATCAGCGCAAACATGATCGCGCATAGGATGGCTCCGATGAAAATATACGGTCGGCGGCGACCCCAGCGCGTATGGGTGTTATCAGAAATGTTGCCCATCAACGGGTCGGAGAAGGCATCCCAGATGCGCGGAAGCCCGAGCGCCCAGCCGAGCAGGCGCGGATCGACCCCCAGCCCCATGTTGTAGATCGGAAACGCCAGATAGTTCAGCGCGTTGGTCATGTAGGTGTCGGCGATGGATCCCATCGCCCATGTTGACTTCTTCGTTCGCGAAAGCTTTGTTTTCTTTTCCACTAATGGCTCTCCAGTGATTTTGAAACCACGAAATACACTAAATACCTAGCGCGGCATAGCCGCAACCAAAGCAAGGTTCACAAGACAATGGATAACAAGACTATTTCTCCAGAATCCATGAGTCCTCATCGTCTTGTTATCAATAGTCTTGTAAAAATGCTCTCGTGTAAAAAATCCGTGTCCATCTGCGTCCATCCGTGGTTCGGGTTTTCGTGGTGAAATAGCATTTATTCTCCTGCGGCTCCCATCTTCCGGTTGGCGTCGCGCAGGGCGTCGAGCATGTAGGCGCGGTGGTTGCTTTCCACAATGTTGAAATGCACTTGGTTTATGTGCTCGAAGTCAAAGTTCCAGAGCGCGGAGACTGGCACCTCGTTTTCCACGATCAGGTTTAGTAGAAATTCGAATTGCCGGCGCTCCTCTTCGCGCGTCTTTTCCTTCGGGGCGGGGCCAAACTCGCCGATGAACAGCGGCTTGCCGGACGCCCGCGCGATTTCCATCAAGAACGGCAACTGCTCTTCGGGGCCATATTCCATGAACCCGGCATCGCGGGACTCTTCCGCTTGTTCGTAGTAGTAGAGATGGGCCGACAGCGTATCCATCGCCGCATTGTCCTTCCGGAAGATTTCACTCCACTCCTCTCTGGAATCGGTTCCCCAACTCGCCTCCGACCAGTTGTGGTAGGCGAAGGGACGCGGCATCACATCGCCGGAAAAGACGGGTCGGGTCGGATCGATGGACCGGACGGTATCCGCAAAGGCCTGGTAGGCCACCCAGACATTTTTCCGGTACATCTTGTCGCGCGCCGTGCGCTCCGCCGGCGTTCCAAACTCCGGCGCAATCCAACCCCGGCCCATCTCCGGTTGCGGCAGATCCGCCGCATGCAGGTACTCGTTGCCGAACTCCCAGCCCCAGATGGCCGGCGAATCCTTGTAGCGCGAAACCACTTCCACCGTGTATTGCCGCATGAACGCATGGGTCTTGCTCTGCGGGTTGCCCCACTGGTCCAGCGGTTCGCCGACCAGATCGGGCACCGTGGAGGCCGCCCAAAACAGCGACGGAACCAGTCCAAGCCCAACCTCCTCTGCATCGGCAACCAATTGGTCGAGCGCCTTGAACCAGGCCTCCTTGTCATTCTGGTAGCTCGCCCACTCCTTTGGATAGAAGCCGCCCGCACAAAAGCGGATGAACGGGATTTCATATTTGCGGAGCGTCTCGAACCCTTCGCGGTGGGAGCAATCCGCCAAATTGGTTTCGCTCCCCTCCGGCCCCAGCTTTCGGTAAAAGGCGTTGAAATAGTTGATACCGATTGCCCTTGCCGGCCGCCCATCCTTGTAGAACGCTCCGTCCTTGACCACCAGGCCGGGCGTTGCCGCCGGCTTTCCCGTCGAACAACTCGTGAGTAAGGCAACCGCCAAACCCATCAGCACCGACCTGTGTTCAATTTGCCTCATCGTGCTTCCCTTGGTAAAGATCCATCTGAATTTCTAGCGATCACGAAACGCGTAAACTACACAAAAACAAATAATATTGCAAGATATTGCGCCCCGATCAATCCCGAAACCTCCACAACACCGGATTAAACCACCAATATTCCAGAATATGTTCAACCACGAAACACACGAAAATAGAACAATAACAATTTAGAGTAGCGTTTTCGTGTGTTTCGTGTATTTCGTGGTTCATTATCTGCACACTTTGAGAAAACCAGCAGCCACTAGCGTTAATTAGCGGTTGTATTTCCCGTTCTTTTTATGAAAGTTGCATTGACTGGCAGTGCAACCTGTTGCATTATGTTCATAAATATTAACCGTGGGTGGGTATTGGCTTCACGCATCCCGTATCTCGTATCGGGTTGCGCATCCAAAAGAACCCTACAAACCGCACAGGAAAAACAATGGCAAACGGAAGCATCTATACTTTGGCGAAAGAACTCGGGGTCAGCCCCTCCACCGTAAGCCGGGCGCTCAATAATTCGCCTAAAATCAGCGAAAAGCGGCGTCGCGAAATCAAGGAACTGGCCAAGGAAAGAGGATTCAAGCTGCGCGATTTCGCCCCGCGCCTGACGAACCTCTGCGTCCTGATCTGCACCGGCGGCCGG